>NZ_JBITJQ010000002.1:0-261782 GCF_044460125.1 Nonomuraea sp. NPDC050153 | reverse complement strand
TGCCGGTGACGGTGGTGATGAGGGTGCCGCCTCGGTAGATCTCGTAGCCGGTGACGGCGACGTTGTCGGTGGAGGCGTCCCAGGCCAGGGAGACGCTGCTGCTGCTCACGCCGGTCGAGCGCAGGTTGCCGGGCACCGATGGGGCGGTGGTGTCGGTGCCGCCGCCGGACGAGGGCTTCCACAGGGCCGGCACGTTCGGGGGCTCCCAGCCGGGCTGGGAGGTGTGGCTCTGGATGCACTCGTAATCGACGCCGTTGTACGTGACGTGCGTGCCGGCCGTGTACGCCGTCCACGGGGCCCACTCGGCGAGGGCGGCGTACGCCGAGGCGGAGACCGGGGGCGGGGCGACCGCCACGGCCGTGAGGGGCAGCAGTAACGCCACCAGGATCTTGCTCAGGACACTGTGTCTCATGACGCTCCGACATCCGGTTGGGGGGTGTACAGGGGACGGGATGCCAGGAAACTATTAGGAAAGTTTCCTTTAAGTTATGAGACGACGTTAGCCTTTGCCCGCGGAGGCGTCAATGAGTGAAATCCCGGAGTAAACCCGCGTACAGCTTCGGCGGGGGCGGGGCGTGACCCTGTCCAAGGGCGACTCGATCACCTTCCCGTGCAGCCGGCCGCACGTCATCGGTCTGGCTGATCGTGCACCGCTGAGCGTCACGCGGGGCCGACGGGCGGGGTGCCGTGCGTGTGGAAGGAGGCGATGGTCTTCAGCCCCCACGCCTGGCCCCTGGCCCGCTCGGCCTCCGTCCACGTGATCGTCCGCCAGTCGGGCGCCAGGATGAGCCGGGTCAGCGGGTTGCACAGCTCGACGCGGTTGCCGCCGGGCTCGTAGACGTACAGGAAGAAGGTCTGCTGGATGGCGTGCTTGTGCGGGCCGGTCTCGATGAACACGCCGTTGTCCAGGCAGAGGTCGGCGGCCCGCAGGATGTCCTCGCGGGTGTTCGTGGCGAAGGCGAGGTGGTGCAGCCGGCCCGAGGCGCCCGACCAGTCGTCGGTGTAGACGAGGTCGTAGGACTTGTTCGCGAAGTGCAGCCACTGGGCGGAGACGCGGCCGCTGTCCAGCATGATCTGCTCGGTCACGCGGGCGCCGAGCACGTCGCGCACGAAGGCGCCGTCGGCGGCGGCCTCGGCGGACAGGAAGTTGACGTGGTCGAGGCGGCGCACGCCCACCCCGCGGCCGGGGAACGCCTGCGGCTGGTTCTTCAGGGCGGGACGCAGCTCCTCGGGCGCCTCGTACCACTGCGACTCCCAGTAGAGGCGCAGCTCGTGGCCGTCGGGATCGCGGAAGGCGTAGGTCGGGCCGCGGCCCGGGGCGCCGTCGCGCCAGCCGATGCCCAGCCCGGCGTCCTTGATCGCGCGCACCCGGCGCTCCAGCGCCTCCTGACCGCTCGCCCGCAGCGCGGTCGAGCCGATGCCCGACGTGCGGTGGGCCGTCAGCGTGAGGCTGTGATGCTCGTAGTCGTCATATGTGCGCAGGTGCACCGAGTCGCCGTCCTGGCCGGCGGCGGTCATGCCGAGGATCTCGGTGAAGAACCACAGGCTCCGCTCCGGCTCGGGCGTGAACAGCTCGACGTGACCGAGGTGGGCGATGTCGTGCAGCAGGGCGTTCATCTCAACCTCAGGGGCATCTCAACCTCGGGGGCGGGGGAAGACCGTGCCGTCGAAGAGCTTGCGCGCGGTCCGCACGTTCGCCGCCCGCAGCGCGGTCGGCGGGCTGGTGGACAGGTCGAGCTCCACCTCGACCTGCAGGTGGCCGGTGGGATGCTCGACGTCCACCCGGGCGCCCTCGGGCAGCTGGGCCAAGCGCCTGGCCACGCCGTTCGGGAGCAGCGCCGCGGTGACGACGCTGACCGCGCCGAGCACCCCGATCGCGGTGTGCGGGTGGACCGGGATGAACGTACGGGTGCACAGCGCGCCACCGTCCCTGGGCGGGGCGACCAGCGTGGTCTTGGGCACGGCCTCGCCGGCGACGTCGCCGAGCCCCATGAGCTCGCCCGCCTGCACGCGCAGCGACTGCACGCGCTCGCGGAGCCCGGCGTCGGCCGCGAGCGTCTCGTAGGGCTCGTAGCCGGTGATGCCGAGGTCCTCCGCCGCCGCCACGACGACCGGCATGCCGTTGTCGACGCAGGTGACCTCGATCCCGTCGATCACGTCCACCTCGCGGCCGGTGGGCAGCAGCCGGCCCGTGCCCGATCCGGCCGTGTTCTCGAACCCGAGCACCACGGCCGCGGCCGTCCCCGGGACACCGGAGATGGCGGTGCCGCCGCGGTAGTCGACGCGGCCGCCCGGGGTGGGGAAGCGGGCGGTGGCGACGCCGCCGGTGTTGACCAGGCGGATGCGGACCTCGGTGTGGTCGCCTCGCGGGCGCACGAGGCCGCGCTCCACGGCGAACGGGCCGACGCCGGCGAGCAGGTTGCCGCAGTTCTGCCGCCCGGAGACGGCCGGCTCGTCCACCGCGACCTGCAGGAAGAGATAGTCGAGGTCCGCATCGGGATCGGCGCCGGGCGAGACCACGGCCACCTTGCTCGTGAGCTGGTGCGCGCCGCCGATGCCGTCGATCTGGCGCGGGTCGGGGCTGCCCAGGATGCGCAGGAGCAGGTCGTCGCGCTCCCGGGAGTCGGCGGGGAGGTCGCCGGCCAGGAAGTAGGCGCCCTTGGAGGTGCCGCCGCGCATCAGCATGCACCGCACGCCGTCGTCATGCTCCATGGCTGTATTCCGCGGCCGTCACGTACGTGATGCCGAGCCCGGGCAGCCGCTCGCGCAGGCCGTAGCGGTCGAGCCCCAGCTCGCCCTTGGCGAACGCCTCGCGGGCCGCGGCCTCCTTCGCGGCCCTGGCGGCGGAGGCGGAGATGGCCCGCTCCAGGTCGGCCCGCGGCACGACCAGCACCCCGTCGTCGTCGCCGATGATCGTGTCGCCGGGCCGGACGAGCTGCCCGCCCACGGTGACGGGCACGTTGACCGCGCCGGGCGTGGCCTTGACCGTGCCCTGGGCGCTGACGGCCGCGCTCCACACCGGGAAGCCCATGGCCCGCAGCCCGGCCACGTCGCGCACGCCCGCGTCGATCACCAGCCCGCGCACGCCCCGGGAGCGCAGCGAGGTGGCCAGCAGCTCGCCGAACATCCCGTCGGTCGACGGCGAGGTCGTGGTCACGACCAGGACGTCGCCCTCCTGGCACTGCTCGACCGCGACGTGGATCATCAGGTTGTCGCCCGGCCAGCACAGCACCGTGACCGCGTTGCCTCCCGCCTGGCACCCGGGCCACGCGGGGCGCAGCCCCGGCCCCAGGTAGCCGGTGCGGCCGAGCGCCTCGTGCACGGTCGCGACGCCGTACGCGGCCAGGGCGTCGATCCGGTCGAGGCTCGCCCGCGGCGTGCCGGTGACGACCACGTGCCTCATGCGAGCACGTCCGTGACCTGGGGGTAGAGCCGCATGTAGGCCTCGCCCACGGTGTCGTGCGGCAGGCCCAGGTTGGGGCCCGCGTTGCGGCGCAGCTGCACGCCGCGGCGCTTGGCGAGGTCGGTGTAGTAGTCCCACATGTGCTGCTGGGCCGGCAGGCACTCCATCGCCTTGCGCTTCCTGTCGAACACCGGGGTGATGTCGAGCAGCACGTCCGGCTTGAAGTCGCACTGCTCGGGCTGGTGCGGCTCGAAGAAGAACACGGGAGGCGCGCCGAGCGGCTCGCCCGGCGCGTCGTAGCCCGCGGCCTGTGCCAGCACGCGCGCCTGCAGCGCCATGCGCGCCGCCGCGGGGTGGTCGCCGTTGTACGGGTCGGCCAGCGGATGCGTCAGCACGACGCCGGGCTCCACCTCCCGGTAGATCCGCACCAGCCGGTCGACCAGCTCCGGGGTCTCCATCAGGGGATAGTCGCCCGCGTCGAGGAACTCGATCTCGGCGCCCAGGGCCGCGGCGGCGTTCTGCGCCTCCTCGTGGCGGATCGCCTTGATCTCGTCGAGCGTGCGGCCGGCTCGCCACGCCTTCGCGGACTCGCCGCGCTCGCCGAAGCTGAGACAGACCACCTTGGCCCGCTCGCCACGGCCGGCCGCGAGCGCGATGGCGCCGCCCGCGCGCCAGACGAAGTCGCCCGCGTGGGCGCTGATCACCAGAAGTGTGGGGGTCCTTGCCGAGGTCACTCGCTGACGCTACGAGCCGATCAATTAGATTGTCAACAGTTTCATCGGCAATCAGACCCCATGGCCAATTTCGGGCCTAGCCGACGGTCTGCTTCGACAATATTGTCAACGATATGGCTACTCTCATGCAGGTGGCGATGCTCGGCTACGGCGAGGTCGGCCAGGTCCTCGCCCGCGGCCTCGCGCCGCGGGTGTCCCTACGCGTCTACGACCCTGTCCACCCGCCGTCGCCGTCCGGCGGGGTGCCGCTGGTCGCGGGCAACGCCGAGGCCGTACGCGGCGCCGACGTCGTGATCGCCGTGACCACCGGCGCCGACAGCCTGGCCGCCTGCGAGGAGTCCCGGCCCCACCTCGGGCACGGCGCGCTCTACGCCGACCTGTCCACGAGCGCGCCGGGCGACAAGCGGCGCATCGCCGAGCTGGTGGCCTCGGCCGGCGCGTCGGCCGTGGACGGGGCGATCATGGCGCCCATCCCGCTGCGCGGCCTGGCGACCCCGATCCTGGCCAGCGGGGACGACGCCGCCCGGTTCGCCGACTTCGCCGGCCGCCACGGCATGGACGTGACGCCGATCGGCGGCGCGCCCGGTGACGCGGCGGCTCGCAAGCTGCTGCGGAGCGTGCTGGTGAAAGGGCTGAGCGCGCTCGTCATCGAGTCCCGGCGCGCCGCCGAGGCGGCGGGGCTGGGGGAGTGGTTCTGGGAGCACCTGCTGGAGACGGTGTCCGCGGCCGACGAGCGGTTCGTGGTGCGACTGCTGGAGGGGGCGGGGCAGCACAGCCTGCGCCGCGTGCACGAGATGCACGCCGCCACCCGGATGCTGGACTCGCTCGGAGTGCCCGGCGCGATGACCGCCGCCACGGCGGCCACCCTGGAAGAGGTGAGCCGCACCGGCGTCCCACCCGTCCCAATCGTCCCACCCATCCCGGGCAGGTCGTGATGGCGGCCCGTCAGTCGGTGGCCTCCAGGGCCTTGGCGACGCTGCGCAGGTGCTGCTGCATGGCCGTCTGCGCCGCCTCGGGGTCGCGGGCGACGATGGCGGCCACGATCAGCTCGTGCTGCGGCAACGACAGCGCGGCCCGCCCCGGCTGCCGGGCCAGGCGGAACTTGTGCCGGATCACCTGCGCCCCCAGCCGCTCGATGATCGACGCCGACGTCCGGTGGGCGGCGATCTCGCGGACCTTGGCGTGCAGCGCCGCGTTCAGCTCCGAATATCGGTCGAGGTCGTGGCGCTCCACCGCGGCGCGCATCTCGGCGACGATCTCCCGCAGCAGCGCGGCCTGCTCGGGCGTGACGCGCTCGGCGGCCTTGGCGGCGGACAGGCCCTCCAGCACCATCCGCACCTCCGTGATCTCGATGGCCTCCGCCTTGGAGATCGCCCGGACGCGGGCGCCCTTGTTGCGTAGGATCTCGACCAGCCCTTCCGAGGCCAGCTCTCTGAACGTCTCGCGCACGGCCGCGCGGGTGGCCCCGAACTGCTCGCACACGTCGGCCTCGACCAGTCGCTGGTTGGGCACGAAGTCCCCGCCGAGCACGGCCGCTCTGAGCCGGTCGGTCAGCGTCTCCTCCAGCGGGGACTCAGGGGTCACGGAATCCTCCCGTTGTCGAGCTTCGTTGACAATATTATCGACAATTGTTCCGGGCGCGGCCGCATGAGGGGCGTGCTGCGGCAGGACTTCACCGGGGTGCTCGTCGCGACGGTCGTGCTGGTGCTGGTCGTCGGGGTGCGGGACACCACGTTCCTGCAGTTCGGGCAGCTGGCCCAGGTGCTCAACCAGGCGGCCGTGGTCGGGGTGCTCGCGTGCGCGATGGCGTACCTGCTGGCCATGCGCGAGCTCGACCTGTCCGTCGGGTCGGTGCTCGGCCTGTCGGCCCTGTGCGGGGCGCTGCTGATCCGGGCGGGCCTGCACCCGTGGCTCGCGGCGGTGCTGTGCGTCGCGGCAGGCGCGCTGCTCGGCCTGGTGAACGGCGTCCTGGTCGACCTGCTCCGCCTGCCCTCCATCGTCGCCACGCTGGCCACGCTGTCCACCTACCGGGGGCTCACGCACCGGCTGAGCGAGGGCCGGCAGGTGCTCGGCGCGCCGCTGGGCGACCCGTTCTCCAAGTTCTTCGGCTGGAAGCTGCTCGGCCTCGGCATGAACTTCTGGGCTCTGGCCATCTGCGCGGCCGCGCTGGTCGTGACCCTGCGCAACACGCCGTTCGGCTACCGGATCCGGTCGATCGGCAGCAATCCGGAGGCGGCGAGGTTCAGCGGCATCCCGATCCGGCGGGTGCGGCTGCAGGTGTTCGTGCTGGCGGGCGTCATGGGAGGCGTCGCGGGGGCGCTCACGCTCGGATACTTCGGGGTCGCCGACCCCAACGCGGGCGCCGGCTACGAGCTGCAGGCCATCGCCGCCGCCGTGATCGGCGGCACGCCGCTGCACGGCGGCCGGGCCAGCGTCACCGGGGCGGCGCTCGGGGCCGTGCTGCTGGAAGTGGTCAGGACCGCCCTGGCGTACTTCCGCGTCGACATCAACTGGAACGACTTCACCACCGGCGCGGTGATCCTCGTCGCCGTCGGGTTCGCGAGCCTGTTGCGCAGGCGTTCCCAAGCCCGTCCCCCGAACTGAAGGCCTGTCTGAAAGGGAGCTCCCATGAGCAGTCGCCGCCGGCGCGTCGCCGCCGCTCTCGCCCTCGCCACGCTGACCGCCGTCGCCTGCAGCACGGGGGACGGCGCGCCGGCCGCCAAGCCCGCGGCGAGCGGGCGCGCGGCCGGGGACGTCCACGTGGCCTTCGTGGCCGCCGCGGCCAACCTCAACTTCTCGCAGGAGATGATGGAGGGCGCCAAGTACGCGGGCACGGAGCTGGGCGCGGACGTGCAGGTCGTCGCGCCTCCCGGGCCCGACGGGCAGGCGGAGGTCGGGCTGTTCCAGCAGGTGGTCGCCACCGCGAAGGACGGCGTCGGCGTCATGACGCTCAACCCCGAGCTCTTCACCCGCCCCGCCGCCGACGCCATCGCCAAGGGCGTCCCCGTCGTGGCCGCAGACGTGCCGCTGGCCGCGGAGTCCGGCGTCACGACCCTGGTCAGCAACGACAACCCGGCGGCCGGCGCGATGCTGGCCGACGCCGTGCTCGCCCGGCTCCCGGCCGGCGAGAAGGGCACGGTCGTGCTCGGCGTCCCGACGCCCGGCATCCCCGTGCTCGAACACCGGGCCAAGGGCATGAAGGACGAGCTCACCGCCAAGAACCCGAACCTCCAGGTGCTCGGCCCGTTCGACTCCAAACAGCAGCCCGACGAGAGCTACAAGGCGTGGAGCGGCCTGGTCAGGGCCCACTCGGACGCGCTCGCGTTCATGGACGCTGGAGACCCGGCGGCGTTCAACCTGCCCAAGATCCGGCAGGAGACGAACGGCGACTGGCTCTGCGGCGCGTTCGACCTCAACGACGCCGGCCTGGCCGCCATCAAGAGCGGCCAGTCCGTCGGCGTCGTGGACCCGCAGCACTGGCTCAAGGGGTACGTGACCACCCGCCTGCTGATCGAACGCGCCCTCGGCAAGCGCGAGCTGCCCAAGGGCTTCTGGGACAGCGGCGCCGCCATGGTCACCAAGGACAACGTGGACGAGATCATCACCCGCCAGCAGAGCCCCGAGGCCAGAGCCGCCTGGTACAAGAAGATCGTCACCGAGCAGTTCGCGAACGTCGAGGGCCGGATGAAGCCCCTGTCCTGATCGGAGCATGCGGGAATGACGGTGGTGCTCGCGGGCCGCGACCTCGCGAAGTCGTACGGCGGCGTGCGCGCGCTGGCCGGGGTGGACGTCGCCTTCCGCGAGGGCACGGTGCACGCCCTGGTGGGCGAGAACGGCGCGGGCAAGTCCACGCTGGTACGGATCCTCGCGGGCGCGGTGCCGCCCGACCGCGGCGAGCTGCTGCTCGGCGGGCGGCCCGCGCGCTTCGGCAGCACGGCGGAGGCGGCCAGGCAGCGCGTCGCGATCGTCTCCCAGGAGCTGAACCTCTTCCCCGACCAGGACGTCCTCGCGAACGTGTTCGCGCACCGGCTGCCGCGCAGGGGGCCGCTGGTGGACCGGGCGGCGATGCGGGCACTGGCCGCGCCGGTGCTGGCGGAGCTGGGGCTGCGGGCGCCGCCCGACGCGCTCGTGGAGTCGCTGCCGCTGGGTGAGCGGCAGCTCGTGGAGATCGCGCGGGCGCTGGTGGAGCGGCCTCGGGTGCTCATCCTGGACGAGCCCACCTCGGCGCTGCAGCCCGCCGAGGTGGCCCGGCTGCACGAGATCATCGGCGGGTTGCGGGACCGGGGCACCGCCGTCGTCTACGTGTCGCACGTGCTGGAGGACGTGCTGGCGATCTGTGACGAGGTGACCGTGCTCAGGGACGGCGCCGTGGTGCTGGGCGGAGCCGAGGCAGCGGGACTCGACCTCGCGACGCTGGTCACGGCCATGCTCGGCGGCCGGGCCCCCAAGGCCGGCCACCCCACCCGACGTCCGGCGGGCGCCGAGAGCGCGGCGGAAGCGGATGGCGCGGCGGGCCCGATGGGCATGGCGGGCGTGGCGGGCGAAATGGGCATGGCGGGCGCGACGGGCATGGCGGGCGAGGTGGGTGCGGCGGGCGCGGGGCGGCTGCGGTTGGTCTCGGTCACCGTGCCGGGGCGGCTGCGCGAGGTGAGCCTGGAGGCCGCGCCCGGCGAGATCCTCGGCATCGCCGGGCTCGTCGGGTCCGGGCACATCGACGTGTTGCGCGTCGTCGCGGGCGCGCTGGCCCCGGCGTCGGGCCGGGTGGACCTGCCTGGCGGGGCGCGCCCGGCCCCCGGCGTCCGCGGCGCCGTGCGGGCCGGCGTCGGGCTCATCTCCGGGGACCGGCGCGGCGTCGGGATCACCGCGGACAAGCCCGTCTGGGAGAACGTCGTCCAGGTGGACGCCGTCGCCCTGGCCAGGCACGGCGGATGGCTGACGGCGAGGGCGCTGCGGGAGGCGGCCCGGGTGTTCACGGAGCGGGTCGGCGTGCGGATGTCCTCGATCGAGCAGGCGGTGGACCAGCTCTCCGGCGGCAACCAGCAGAAGGTCGTGTTCGCCAAGTGGCTCGCCGCCCGCCCGTCCGTGCTGCTCATGGACGACCCGACCCGCGGCATCGACATCGGCGCCCGGGCCGAGATCTACGCCCTCATGGCCGAGCTGGCCCAGGCGGGCGCGGTGCAGCTGCTTGCCTCCAGCGACCCGAAGGAGCTGGCCGAGGTCTGCCACCGCGTCGTGGTGATCAGGAAGGGCCGCGTCTCCGCCGTGCTGGAAGGCGCGGGCCTGACCGCGCACGCCGTCCTGGAGGCGGTGAACGGCGACCGCGAGCCGTGAACCCGCGAGGACCTCGCGGTTTGATCGATTAGCCCCGATCTGTCAGTGGCCTCCGGTAAGTTCCCGGATCATTGATCAGCCGGTCGCGAAGGCGCGGGCACTCCCGCGCGCGCCCGTGATCCGGCCGGGGCGGGAGGGTTCAAGGTCGTGGACGCGGACAGAGCCGCGTGGGAGCGGCGCAGCGTGGTGCAGGTGGTGCCGCCTGTCGAGCCGCGGAAGCTGGCGAAGGTGCCCTTCGTCGAGCTGGCCGACGGGCGGTTGCAGGGGGTCGTGTCGAGCGGATCCGACATCGAACGGGTCTACGTCTCGTCCATCACCGCAGGCACCCACGCGTTGAGCTGCAGCACCAACAACAACCGGCCGTGCGGCGCGCTGCACGGCTACGCGTGCAAGCACATCCGCCAGCTGGCCGAGGAGGCGGTGCTGCAGTACGGGCTCGACCGGGTGGCCCGCTACCTGGGGGTGGAGGTGCCCGAGGGCCAGTTCCTGATGTCCTCCATCAAGGGGCCGGTCGAGCGCACCCCGGCCGCCGTGGTGTTCAGCAGGTTCCTGCGCCACCTGGCCTACCTGGAGGTGCCCGACAGCACGGAGCCGCTGGCCGAGCTGCACTGGTTCCCGGCGACGAGGGCGGTGCGGTGATGCTCGACGTACAGCTCGGGGAGCTGGTCGGCGACGCCCCGGCCGGGGCCGGCGAGGCGCTCGACCTGGTGACGGGCTTCGACGACGCGCTCACCCACGGGTTCGCCCGGCTGGGTGAGGAGGCGTCCGCGGCGCTGGTGGCCCTGGCGGGCGCGCTGGCCGGCAGCCCGCTCGGCGACCGGCTGGCCGAGGCGGCGGAGAAGGTGACCGCCGGGTCGGTCGGCGACGAGCACCTGGCGGCGCTGGCCGGCGGGCGGGCCGCGCTGCTCGGCGCGGTGCACGACGCCCTGCTCGCCCGGCTCGACACGGCGCTGGGCCGCACCCGCGCGACCTGGGAGCCCGCCGAAGGGGCGGGCGAGCCGGCGAGCGTGCTCGCCGCGTGCCGGGGCTGGCTGCGCGAGCTGGCGATCACCGGCTGGCGCGGCGTCGACCACGACGTCGTCTCCAGCGCCGACCAGGCCATCGAGGCGCTGCTGGCCGTGCCCGAGCTGCGCGGGCTGGCGGTGCTGCTCGACGGGCTGGCGGCGGAGCTGCGGGCGTCCTGCCCGGTGGGCACGATGGATCTGCTGCCCGCCCGCAGGTGGGCCGACCTGTGGACGCGTGCCCTGCTGCTGTCCCAGAAGGGCACGTGGCACGGCGCCGCCGAGCCGGTCTCTGGGCGGCTGCTGATCCTCGGCGCCGACCTGCACGAGCACGCCACGGTGGTGCGGGTGCAGGTCCACGGCATCCTTGAGCCCGCGGGTGGCGCCCCTTCCCGGCTGGTGCGCACGAGCGTGGCGGCCGCGAAGGTGGACACGATCTCCGGCCCGTCCGTGTGGCGGCTGATGGGCGACCACCCCGTGCTCATGGGCGCGCTGGCCGGCCACCTCAGCCTGGAGCTCGCCGACATGCCGCTGCTGCCGGGCGGCGACCTGGTGTGGCACGACGGCAAGGCGAGCGCCGGAGAGGCGACCGACCCGTTCGCGACCGCCCGGGTCCAGCTCGCCGAGGCCGTGGCGCCGGCGACCCCGCCGCTCGACCGCCATCCCGTACGCATCGCGGAGCCCGTCTTCCTGGAGGGCTACACGATCAAGGACGAGACGCTCGACCTGGGCGGAAACTCGCTCCCGGTGACCCTCGACCGGCTGCCGGCCGGCGGGCCGCTCACCCCCGAGCTGGTGTCGGCCTCCTCCGCGTGCATCGGCCTCATGCGCTGGGACGGCGGGCAGTGGCTCCTGCAGCCGCTCGCCGTGCAGGCCACGGTCAAGAAGAAGGGCGTCACCGCGCACAACGGCGACTGGGCCATGGGCCCCACCGACCCCAAGGTCGTCAAGGCCGAGGCCAAGGCCGGTGACGTGGTCGCCGTGCTGCGCGAGCGAGCGGGGCGGTTGCTGAGGAAATGAGCGATTCCCCCACCACATCGGACGAGGCCCGGCGCCAGGTGCTCTACTGGCGCCTGCTGTCCCGCGTCTTCGGCGCCGACGAGCAGCCCACCCTGGAGCGGGCGAGCGTGGCCATCGTCGACGACCTCGGCCTCCCGCCCGCGCTGCTCGACCCCGGCGTCTCGATCGACAACCTCGTGCAGCGCTTCCCCGGCCTGGCCGACGAGTTCCAAGATCTCATGGCCGAGAAGGAGCACGAGGACGGCGACGAGGTCCGCCGGGCGGCCCTGGTCTCCAAGCTGCTGCTCAACGTGTTCTCCACGGGCACCGGCAACGTCACCGCGAGCCGGCTGGAGAGCTGGAAGAACGACGCGGGCTGGTTCGAGCGCGGCATGGGCAGCGAGCCCGGCGGGCTGCGGCGCAGCCCCGGTGACGAAGAGGTGGCCGCGGTCCTGGCGGGCATCGAAGGCGACCTGGTCAAGCGCATGCACCTGCGCGAGGTGCTGGCCGACCCGGCGCTGTCCAGGCAGCTCACGCCCAGCATGTCGCTCATCGAGCAGTTGCTGCGCGACAAGTCCAACCTGTCGGGCGTCGCGCTGGCCAACGCCAAGGCGCTGATCCGCAGGTTCGTGGACGAGGTCGCCGAGGTGCTGCGGACTCAGGTGGAGAAGACCAGCGTGGGCGTCATCGACCGGTCGGTGCCGCCGAAGCGGGTCTTCCGCAACCTCGACATCGAGCGCACCATCTGGAAGAACCTCACCAACTGGAGTCCGGAGGACCAGCGACTCTACGTCGACCGGCTCTACTACAAGCAGACCGCCCGCCGCACCACCCCGGCGCGCCTGATCGTGGTCGTCGACCAGTCGGGCTCGATGGTGGACGCGATGGTCAACTGCACCATCCTGGCGTCGATCTTCGCCGGGCTGCCCAAGGTGGACGTGCACCTCATCGCGTACGACACCCGGGCGCTCGACCTGACCCCGTGGGTGCACGACCCGTTCGAGGTGCTGCTGCGCACCACGCTCGGCGGCGGCACCAACGGCACGGTCGCGATGGCCCTGGGCCGGCCGAAGATCACCGATCCGCGCAACACCGTGATGGTGTGGATCTCCGACTTCTACGACAACCGATCGCTGATCACCGACTTCGAGGCGATCCACCGCTCGGGGGTCAAGTTCATCCCCGTCGGCTCGGTCAACAGCTCCGGAAACGCGAGCGTCGACCCGTGGTATCGCCAGAAACTCAAGGACCTGGGCACCCCCGTGATCTCGGGTCATATCCGCAAGCTCGTCCTCGAGCTCAAGAACTTCCTCGCTTAGGAGACCTCACCCATGAGTGACGATATGCTGCGCGCCCCCGCAGAGGTGAAGTACGCGGAGGAGCTCGACTGGCTGGAGTCGGTCGACGACGGCCCCAAGCCGTTCTCGTGGCGGCTGAGCCCCCGCATGATCAGGCTGTTCATCCTCGGCTCCGAGCGCTCCGACGGGCTCGACCGGGAGATCTCGCAGAAGTGGTTCGGTGACCGCAGTTTCGTCGAGCGCAGCATCGTGACCCTGGCCTCCGACCGGGGCCTGCTGCTCATCGGCGACCCGGGCACCGGCAAGAGCTGGCTGGCCGAGCTCCTGTCCGCGGCGATCTGCCGCAACTCCACGCTGGTGGTCCAGGGCACCGCGGGCACGACCGAGGACCACATCAAATACTCGTGGAACGTCTCCATGGTCATCGCCAAGGGCCAGTCCCGCGACTCGATGATCCCCTCGCCGATCATGACGGCGATGGAGAACGGCGTGATCGGCCGCTTCGAGGAGCTGACCCGCTCGACCAGCGACGTGCAGGACGCGCTGATCTCGATCCTGTCGGAGAAGTACGTCTCCATCCCCGAGCTCGACGACGACAACATCGTCTTCGCCCAGCCCGGCTTCTCCATCATCGCCACCGCCAACAGCCGCGACCGGGGCGTCAACGACCTGTCGTCGGCCCTCAAGCGCCGCTTCAACTTCGTCCGCATCCCCGTCGTGACGAACAAGAAGAGCGAGGCGGAGATCGTCCGCTTCCGCACCGAGGAGCTGCTGCGCCGGCACAGGATCGAGCTGGACCTGCCGCCCACGCTGCTGGACATCCTGCTGCAGAGCTTCGCCGACCTGCGTACGGCCGCCGCGTCGGCCACCAGCGACGACGAGAAGCTGGAGTCGGCGCTGTCCACGGCCGAGCAGATCGGCGTGCTGGAGGACGCCATCCTGCACAGCCACTTCTTCGGCGACCGCGTGCTGCGCGCGCAGACCCTCGCCGGCTCGCTGGTCGGCTCGCTGGCCCGGCGCAGCCCCGAGGACCTCGCGATCCTCAACAAGTACTGGCACGGCGTCGTCGAGCCCCGCAGCAAGAAGGACGGCGGGGAGTGGCCGGAGTTCCTCGAGGGCGGCCGCGAGGCCATCGCCACGCTCTCATGACCGGCCAGACGAGCCCGTTCGGCGCGCTCCGCGAGCAGCTCCTCGACGCCGCCGCCGCGTTCGCCGACAGTCCGGTGACCGTGTCGGACATCCTGTCCGGCCTGGTCGACGACGTGGACCGGGCGCTGCGCGAGGAGCTGGAGATTTTCCCGGTCTGCCACCACTCGCCGGCCTCGGCGCTGGCGATGGTGCGCAGGCTGCGGGAGAAGCAGCCGAAGGTCATCTACCTGGAGCTCTGCGAGGACCTGCAGCCGCTGCTGACCGAGTTGCGCAACTGCCGGCTGCCGGTGGCGGTGCAGGCCTTCGCGACCGAGCTCGACGGATTCCCCCTGCCGTGGGCGCCGCTCAGCGTGGTGGCGCCCATCACCGAGGCGTCCGCCGAATACCAGGCCATCTCGTACGCGCTGGAGACCCCGGGCGTCGAGCTGGTGCTGGTCGACCGGTCGACGGACCACGTCTTCCAGTGGGCGCCCCGCGAGGAGCCCGGCAACAAGGAGCACGCCGAAGAGGCCGGCCTGCACGGCGACGCGGTGGGCATCGAGCTCGGCGACCTGCGCCCGCGCTTCGCCGAGCTGGAGGAGCACCTGCTGCACCACGGCAAGGTGCGCCACTGGTCGGAGTGGTGGGACCAGTACGTCGAGCAGCCGCTGTCCGGGGCGGACTACGACACCTACCGCCAGGTCATGGTGCTGATCGGCAGCCTGTTCCGCCGCCTCGACCGCGACGGCGGGCGGCGGAGCGTGGACGAGGACCGCGAGCGCTACATGTGGACCAGGATGCGCGAGCACCTGGCCGGCTCGGGGACGAATCCCGCTGACTGCCTGTACGTGTGCGGCGCCTTCCACGCCGCCAGCCACGTCGAGCAGTTCGGGCTGAAGTCCACGGCGACCTTCGAGATCACCCCGCGTACCGGCACGAAATGGCTCTACGGGCTCATCCCGTCCAGCCACTCGGCCATCGAGGCCCAGTTCGGGCTGGCCTCCGGCTCGGTGTCGATCGCGGCGGCGACCTGGGACAAGGCGCTGACCCGCGGCAAGCTGACCCCGTTCCAGCTGGCCGGGCAGCGGGGCGCGCGCAAACGCGTGACCAAGCTGCCCGCGCCCGTCCCCCAGGGCGAGGTGGCCGACCGGCTGACCGGGTTCCTGTCGCGGCCGCCCGCGCTCGACGAGCTGGACGAGGCCGAGCTGCTCGGCTGGAGCGTCGACATCGTCCGGCTGGCCCGCCGCAACGGCTACCTGGCCAGCACCGCCGACGCCATCGCCGTGTTCGAGACCTCGATCCTGCTCGCCGGCATGCGTAACCGGGCCAGGCCGACCCCGTACGACTTCCAGGACGCGGCGGTCACCTGCATCGAGAAGGACGTCGTGCCGGGCCGCCGCGACGTGCGGCGGCTGTGCGAGATCATGCTCGGCGGCGACCGCGTCGGCGAGGTCGGCTACGACGCCCTGCCGCCGCTGGCCCGCGACGTGTACGACCGGCTCGCGCCGCTCGGGCTCGACCTGGAGAAGCGCACGATCCAGCGGGCACTGCTCGACCTCAACGCCGATCCCGAGCTGGCGCCCTGCTCCGACCTGCTGTGGATGCTGCGCTACCTGCTGCCACGGGACGCCGTCCGCCCCATCATGGGCGAGCGCCGGCTGGGGGAGCGCTCGATCCAGGAGAGCTGGGACCTGGCGTTCGGCAAGCACCAGCGCTCGATCATCGAGCTGGGCTACGAGGGCGTCACCATCGAGCAGGTGCTGGAGCAGCGGCTGCGCCGTTCCGTGTGGGACCCCAAGGCCACGGCGGCCGTCGCGCTGGCGGCCGTCGAGGACGCGGTGCTCTTCCTCGGCGGCCGCCGCTTCGCCGACGAGCTGGGGCAGCGGGCCGTGGAGCTGCTCTCGACCGAGCGCAGCGTGGACGACGCGCCGGAGGTGCTGCGCAGGATCCGGCGGCTGATGTCCTACTACCGGGCCCATGAGCCGGAGCTGCCGGCCTGGTGCGAGGAGTTCGCGACCTCCGGCTACGCGCATTACTGCACCCTCCTGCCGACGGCGTTCGTGGCCGACGACACGGGGACGCGGCAGGTCGCGGCCATGCTGGGGTTCCTGTTCTCGATGGAGAGCCTGGCGCTCTCGCTGGGCTGCGACCGGGCCCAGCTGGAGCTGGCCGTGCAGCAGTCGCATCCGGAGGCGCCGGACAAGGTGGCGCTGCTGTGGGCGGCGCGCTCCCAGCTCGGGCTGCTGTCACTGGCGCAGCTGCGGGCGCGGTGCGACGAGCTGCTGGCCAACCCGCTGGTGGTCCCGTCGTTCCCGCTCTACATCCTGGGGTTCGTCCAGGCCATGGAGCCCGTCCCCGCCCTGTCGGGCTTCGTGGTGGAGGTGATCTCGAAGGCGTTCGGGCAGCTGCCCGACCGGGTGCTGCTGCCGTGGCTGCCGAAGCTGATCACCTCGCTGCGGGACCAGGCGGGGGAGCTGATGCCGGCGCTCGTCCGCGAGGCCGGGCGCACGTTCCCCGGCACGCTGGCCGCCGTGGACGGCTGGGTGCCGCCGTGGACGGCGCGTCCCGCCACTACGGTGGCGGCCGCCGCGCCGGCGGCGTCGGGGCCGGTGGCCGAGCTGCTGCTGGGGCATCCGGCCGCCTGTGACGCGGTGGCGGGGCTGCTCGGCTGCGAAGGCTCCTGGCAGGCCCCGGCACCGGGCCGCGGGGAGGTCGCCGCGCTCCTGGCCGGCCACCCGGAGCCCGCGCTGGCCCTGGCGGGCCTGCTCGCCTGAAGTCGAAGGGCGGCCCCGTCCGGTACGGGGCCGCCCGCGCTCTCCGGGAGATGAATCACCGGGAAACAGCGCATGACGTTTCTCTGACCAGGGCAAATATGTCCATTTATGTCGCCCTTCGGGATAATCCACGAGGGCCTTCCGAATCGTAGTATCCGGTGCTGAAGCTCCTGCGCGATTCGAAGAGGGAAGCAGTGTCGCGTCCGCAATCGGGGGATCACCTCGGTCAGATCGCCGCCTACCGCCTCACCCGGTTCCTCGGGGAGGGCGGGCAGGGCGTGGTCTACGTGGGCCTGAGCCCGTCGGGCGACGAGGTCGCCGTCAAGGTGCTGCACGCCCGGCTCTCGGACGATCCCGAGGCCCGGCGCCGCTTCTTCCGGCAGGTGGACCTCGCCCGCCGGGTCGCCCCCTTCTGCACCGCGCGGGTGCTGGACATGGGGATGCAGGCCGACCGGCCGTACATCGTGAGCGAATACGTACGCGGCGAGTCCCTCGAACGCGCCGTCAGGAAGGACGGCCCCCGCACCGGCGGCGGGCTGGAGCGGCTCGCGGTGGCGACCGCGACGGCGCTGGCGGCCATCCACCGGGCCGGGGTCGTCCACCGCGACCTGAAGCCCGGCAACGTCATCCTCGGGCCCGAGGGACCCGTGGTGATCGACTTCGGCATCTCGCGGGCGCTCGACCACGCCGTCACGCAGACCGGGGCGTTCGGCACGCCCGGGTACATGGCGCCCGAGCAGGTGAGCGGCGGGGAGGTGGGGCCGGCCGCGGACGTGTTCAGCTGGGCGGCCACGATGGTGTACGCGGCGACGGGGCGGCGGGCGTTCGCCGGGGACTCGGTGGCCGCGGTGCTGCACGCGCTCCTGTACGACCCGCCCGACCTGTCCGGGGTGCCCGAGTCGCTGCGGTCGCTGGTGACCACCTGCCTGGACAAGAACCCCGCGCGGCGGCTCACGGCGGACGACCTGGTCCGCGCCCTGACCGGCGACGACACCCTGACCCTGCCCGACACCACCGGGCCCGACACCACCGGGCCCGACGTCACGCCGCCCGACGCCCTTCCGCAGACCCCGCCGCCCCGCCGGGTGCCGCGCCGCGCGGTGCTGGCCGTCGGGGTGGCCGCCGCGGCGGCGGCCGTGGCCGTGGCGATGTGGCCGCGCGACCGGGATCCGGTACGCCCGGCCGCCCCGGTCCTCCAGTTCGGAGCCGAGCTCGGCGAACCGCTGACCGGCCACACCAACGACGTGCGGGCGGTGGCCCTCGGCAGCCTCGACGGCGTCCCCGTCATGCTGACCGGCTCGGACGACGAGACCGCCCGCCTGTGGAACCTGCGCACCTCCCGGCAGATCGGCCGGCCGCTCGCCGGCCACACCGAATGGGTCAGATCGGTCGTCCTCGACGAGCTCGACGGCGCGCCGATCGCCGTCACCGCGAGCGACGACGACACCGCCCGCGTCTGGGACCTGCCCGCCGGCGCCTCCCGCGTCCTGGCCGGGCACAAGGGCGACGTCAAGTGCGTGGCGACCGGCCGGATCGGCGGCCGGCACGTCGCCGTCACCGCCTCCACCGACGGTACCGCCCGCGTCTGGGACCTGCGCACGGCCAAGGAGTACGGCGACCCGCTGACGGGTCACGACGGCGGCGTGTGGGCGGTGACCATCGGCCAGGCGGGCGGCGTGTCCGTGGCCGTCACCACCGGCGACGACGCGACCGTGCGCGTCTGGGACCTCCCCTCCAGGAAACAGCTCGGCCGGCCGATGACCGGCCACTCCGGCTGGGTGCGGTCGGCGGCGTTGGGCTTCCTGAACGGCTCGCCCGTGGTGGTCACCGGCGGCGAGGACATGACCGCGCGGGTCTGGGACCTGATCACCATGAAGCAGGTCGGCGCCCCGCTCATCGGCCACACCGGCGTCGTCTGGTCGGTGGCGATCAGCAACATCGACGGCACGCCCGTGGTGGTCACGGGCAGCGAGGACAGAACCGTACGCGTGTGGGACCTGAACACCAGGAAATCGCTCGGCACGCCGTTTACCGGGCATTCCGACTGCGTCTGGTCGGTGGCGGCGGGCCTGCTCGACGGGCGGCCGATCGCCGTCAGCGGCAGCCGTGACCAGACCGCCCGCACCTGGAACCTCACCCAGGGCCGCTGACCCTTTTTACCCGGATCGGGGACCTCGCAGCCCACGCGGGCCGGCAGCCCGGCCGGCCCGCGCGGTGTCCCTGCTGCCGGTGACGCGTCCTTTCTCATCGGCGGTCAAGCGCGATCACCGCTCACACCCGGAGATACGCGGAGGACGCGAGAGGAGTTCACACTTGGCCCGGAAATTTGGTCAGGGCAGCTCAGGCGGGGTGGCGCTGAAGACGACGCGCGGCGGGTGGCCGCCGAACAGCTCGCTGACGGTGACGAACCGGTAGCCGCGCTTGGCCAGGTTCCGCAGCACGCGCGGGATGGCCCGCACGGTCGTGGGGTGGATGTCGTGGAACAGGATGACGCTGCCCGGCCGCACCCACCTGAGCGCCCGGCGGGCCACCGTGGCGCTGTTGCGGTAGCGCCAGTCCAGGGTGTCCACGCTCCACAGCACCAGCGGGCGGGCGGTCTGGCGGCGCACGGTGCGGTTGAACGCCCCGTACGGCGGGCGGACGAGCCTGGGCACGACGCCCGTGGCCGCCTGGATCACCCGGTCGGTGCGGACCAGCTGGGAACGCACCCCGGCGGGCGACAGCCGCCTCAGGTCGGGGTGCGACCAGGTGTGGTTGCCGATCTCGTGCCCGGCCGCGACGGTGCGGCGCAGCACGCGGGGGTAGGTCACGACGTTGCCGCCCACGACGAAGAACGTGGCGCGGGCACGGTACGCGGCCAGGTAGGCGAGCAGCGTGTCCGTGTAGGGTCCGGGGCCGTCGTCGAACGTGAGCGCCACGCACTTGACGTGGCGGCAGTCGACGCGGGGCCGCGGTCGCGGGTGGGCGGTCCCGGCCGCGTCGCCGGGAGCGGCGAACGCCGCCGCCCCCAACGCCCCGGCCGCCGCCGTGTCCAAGGCCGCGCCGGAAGCCGTGTTCAAGGCCGCGCCCGCGGGTGGAGCCGCGCGGGCGGCCTGCGAGGGCGCCACGAGCGTGCTCGCGCCGCAGGTCATCGCCACCAGCGCCGCCGTGGCGACCGCCCTGGCCGTCCCCCGCCTCGCCCCGTCCAGGAAGGGCAGGCGCGGCCTCGTACCGGTGTCCATCGATCCCCCCTCACGCACCGCCCCCGGTGCGTCTGCCCATGAGTGGCGATCCCGAACGGGGATCGGTCCACTGAATACGACAACCGCCGCTCGCACCTGGTTCGCCGGAGACCGCTTTCCAGATGACGGAACCCCGGCGCGGCCGACCCGACCAGCGGTGCTTGACCGCCGCTCGTCCCGGCGGGCCGGTCCCAGGCGGACGTGCTCAACCCGCTCCCCGGTCCGGTCGCGGTCCCCGCGGTCCCGGTCCCGTGACGACGAGTCAGCGCGACCAGGAGCGCTCGACGGCGTCGCGGACCCGGCGGCGGGCCGGTGGAGGCACGTCGCCGTTCGCCGCCGCCGCCGGGAGGGCGGGCCGCGCGGCCGGTACGAGCACCGCGTTCTCCTCGTCCGTCACCGGCCGCTCGATCTCGGTGAACGCGCCGTCCGCGCCGCGCACGATCACGCCGGTCTCCACCCCGTGCGCCACCGTGTGCCGGTCACGCGCCAGCAGCCCGAGGCAGATCCGCCGGGCGATCACGAACCCCAGCACCGGCCCCGCCACCACCAGGACCCGGAAGATCCACGTGGTCGCGTACAGCGAGATGTGGAAGGTCGAGGAGAGCAGGTCGTTGCCGCCGGCCAGCCAGAGCACGCCGTAGTAGACGATCCCCGCGACCCCGAGCCCCATCCGCGTCGGCGCCTCGCGCGGCCGGTCCAGCAGGTGGTGGATCGCGTGGTCCCTGGTGATCCACCGCTCCAGGAACGGGTACAGGGCAAGCACGGTGAACAGCAGCCCGGGCGCCCCCAGGGCCGGGATCAGCACGCTCATGGTCACCGTGTGCCCGAAGACCGTGAACTCCCACGGCGGCATGATCCGCAGCGCGCCTTCGAGGAAGCCCATGTACCAGTCGGGCTGCGAGCCCGCGCTGACTGTGCTGGGCGCGTACGGGCCGTACAGCCAGATGGGGTTGACCTGGAACACCGTGGCCAGTGCCGTCACCACCGCGAGCACCCACAGGAAGAACACCGTCGTCTTGGCCAGGAACGCCGGGAAGAACGGCGCGCCCCGCACGACCCGGTCGTTCAGCCCCTTGGCCCTGAACTGGGTGTGCGTCTGCCGCCACGTGAGCACCACCGCGTGCAGCGGCAGGAGCACGAGCAGCAGCCCGGGGATCAGCAGCACGTGGATGCTGAACAGCCGGGAGATGATGTCCTCGCCGGGGAACTCGCCGCCGAACAGGAACATCGCCAGGTACGTGCCCACCAGCGGCACCGAGACCGTGACCCCGTGCAGGATGCGCAGCCCCGCGCCGGACAGCAGGTCGTCGGGGAGCGAATATCCGAACAGTCCGTTGAGCATCACCAGCCCGAACAGGGCCACGCCGATCAGCCAGTTCAGGTCGCGCGGCTTGCGGAAGGCGCCGGTGAAGAAGTTGCGCAGCAGATGGATGACGATGGCGCCGAGGAAGAGGAGCGTGGCCCAGTGGTGCATCTGCCGCATCAGCAGGCCGCCGCGCACCTCGAAGCTGATGTCCAGCGTGGAGGCGTAGGCCTGGCTCATCTCGACCCCGCGCAGCGGCACGTAGACGCCGTCGTAGACCACTTCCTCCATGGTCGGTTTGAAGAAGAACGTGAGGAAGACGCCCGTGATCAGGATGACCACGAACGCGTACAGCGCGATCTCGCCCAGCAGGAAGGTCCAATGGTCGGGAAAGACCTTCCGCATCGCCTTCTTCAGGAAACCGGCGCCGCCGAGCCGTTCGTCGAGCGCCTGGGCCAGTGAGCTGACCTTCATAGTCACCCCCGTCTATGACTGGATGGGTACGTCACAGACAAGACGGAATAGGGCCGGAAAATGTGACAGTCGGGCGAATCGTTCAACGGTGCCCGGAATCAGGCCCTGCTCGCGGACGGCCTGCCGGTGGTGGTCCAGCAGCGCGCCGAGCGCCGGTCCACCGGGCTCACCAGCGCGCGGAGCCCGGCGTCGGAGCGCAGCTCGCGGCTCGGCTCGGGGGCGGCGATCTCACCGGCGGCGGCTCTCCGGCGGCCCCGGACAGCTGGGCGGCACGCCGCCGGTGTCCACCACGATCCGCTGGAGCACCACGGTCGGATCGACCATCCAGAACCTCACGACGTGGACGCCGGGCGTCGCGACCGTGTGAGTGGTCGTGGTGGCTGAAACTTTCGCAGTCTGGGGGAAAATTTCTGGCGCAGTAGGGCGGATGTTAATCCGATCTCACAAGACCGGTCAATGCGCGACCGGGTGCCGCATGCCCGGGGACGTTCGGGGCATAAGTGCACCGGATCATTGAAATGCCGTCTAGTGTGATATGTCCCTATTTGTCGGGGTGGGAGGCGTCAGTAATGCGGAACCGCCGGACCGTACTTTTCGGCACTTTCACCGCGGCCCTGCTCATCGCCGCCGGCTGCAGCTCGGGCGGCGGCGCGGGTGGCGGTCCGGGCGCGCCCGCCAAGTCGCAGGAGCCGGGCCCGGTGGCCAAGCTGGCGATCACCCCGGCGGACGGCACGAAGAAGGTGGCCCCGGACGCCGGGGTCGCCGTCAAGGCCACCGACGGCAAGCTCACCAAGCTGACCGTCGCCGACGCCAAGGGGCGCGAGGTCCGCGGGACCCTGGGCGCGGACGGCACGTGGCACCCCAGGTGGCCGTTGCGGCCCTCGACGGCGTACACGGTCAACGCGCAGGCGACCGGCACGGACGGCAAGCCTGTCGCGGCGCGGGCCACGTTCACCACGCTCAAGCCGAAGCGGGCGCTGGAGAGCGGCATGGCGCCGCTGGACGGCGAGAAGGTCGGCGTCGGCATGCCCGTACAGCTCCTGCTCTCGCGGCCCGTGACCACCCAGGACGCCCGGGCCGCAGTCGAGAAGTCGCTCGTGGTGCGGATGTCCAAGCCGGTCGAGGGCGCGTGGAGCTGGGTGAGCGACCGCGAGGTCCAGTTCAGGCCGCGCGAGTACTGGCCGGTGGGCGAGAAGGTCACGGTGGTCGCGCACCTGGCGGGCCTGCGGGCGGGGCAGGACGTGTGGGGCACCAAGGACCGCAGCCTGACGTTCACCGTCGGCGACGAGCACATCACCGAGGTCAGCAACAAGACGCACCAGGCCGTCGTGCGGGAGAACGGCGAGGTCGTCAAGACCATCCCGGTCAGCCTGGGCAAGCCCGGGGACGACAGCTGGTCCGGCACCATGATCGCCCAGGAGAAGGCCGCGTCGACCCTCATGGACTCGGCCACCATCGGCAAGCCGGGCGAATATCGCATCACCACCAGGTGGAACGTCCGGATGACCTACAGCGGCACGTTCTTCCACGCCGCGCCCTGGTCGACCGGCGCGCAGGGCAGCCGCAACGTCAGCCACGGCTGCGTGAACGCCAGCCCGGCCAACGCCAAATGGTTCTACCAGTTCACCCAGCGCGGGGACATCATCAAGGTCACGGGGACCTCGCGGAAACTGCGGTTCGGCAACGGCCCGACGCCGTGGGCGAAGTCGTGGGACGACTGGCTGGCGGGCAGCGCCCTGGGCAAATCGATCAACGGATAGACATCGCCCTGGTTCACCCGGTTATGGCGCCATCCGGGCCGGGCATGGTCTCCGTCGAACTGCGTACTCACCCCCCGGGGACGCAGACTGGAGGGGTCATCGCCGTCGACGGAAGGACGTCGTGATACTGCGTGCCAAATGACGGAATCGGACGGGGGATGGCCCGGCTTCCGGCCGTGGCCCTGTGGCTGCTGGTGTGGCTGTTGAACGTCTACGAGTTCCTGCTGGCGATCTAGGTGCCCGTCCCGGGGACCACCAGGCCGGACTCGTACGCGACGACGACCAGCTGAGCTCTGTCGCGCACGCCGAGCTTGGTCATCGACCTGCTCACGTGGGTCTTGGCGGTGGCGCCGCTGATCACCAGATGCCCGGCGATCTCCTCGTTGGACATGCCCCTGGCCACCAGCGTCACGATCTCGCGCTCGCGGTCGGTCAGCCGTTCGAGGCCGGGCGCGGGAGTGGGACGGGGCGGGGTGCTGACGTACTCCTCGATCAGGCGGCGGGTCACCGAGGGCGACAGGAGCGCGTCGCCGCGCGCGGCCACCCGCACCGACTGCAGCAGGTCGCCGGGCTCGATGTCCTTGAGCAGGAAGCCGCTGGCCCCGGCCCGGAGCGCGGCGAAGACATACTCGTCGAGCGCGTAGTTCGTGAGGATCACCACGCGGACGCCGTCGAGGTCGGGGGCGGCGCCGATCCTGCGGGTGGCCTGGATGCCGTCGAGCCGCGGCATGCGCACGTCGAGCAGCGCCACGTCCGGGAGCAGGCGCCGGGCCAGCTCCACGGCCTGCGCGCCGTCGGCCGCCTCGCCGACCACGATGATGTCGTCGGTGAGCTCCAGCAGCGCCCGGAAACCCGCGCGGATCAACGGCTGGTCGTCCGCCAGCAGGACCCTGATCACGTCGGGCCCCGCACCGCCGTCCGCCGTCATGCCCGGCCCCGCACCGCCGTCCGCCGTCACGCCGGCACCCGGACGGGCAGCTCGGCGCGGACCGCGAAGCCGCCTTCGCGGGGGCCCGCGGTGAGCGAGCCGCCGATGGCGACCGCGCGCTCGCGCATCCCGATCAACCCCATCCCCGGCCCGGCGGTGCCCGCCTCGCCGTCGTTCTCCACCCGCAGCACGATCTTCGACGGATCGTATTCGACCGCCAGCGTGACCGCGGCGGCGCCCGCGTGGCGCAGCACGTTGGTCAGCGCCTCCTGGGCGATGCGGTACGCGGCCCGGTCCACCTCGGGCGGCAGCGCGTACGGCGTGCCGGCCACGGTGTGCGCCACCCGCAGCCCGGCGCCCTCGGCCCTGGACACCAGGCGCGGCAGCCTGGACAGCCCCGCCTCCTCCGGCTCGGTCTGGCGCAGCACGCCCAGCGTGGCCCGCAGCTCGCTCATCGCCTCGTGCCCCGACTCCTTGATCGCGGCCAGCGCGTCCCTGACCCGCGCCGGGTCGCGCTCCAGCAGCTGCATGGCCACCGCCACCTGGACGTTGACCACGGAGATGCTGTGAGTGAGCGAGTCGTGCAGCTCCTGCGCGATCCACAGCCGCTCCTCGCCGGCCCGGCGCAGCGCCGCCTCCTCGCGGGTGCGCTCGGCCTCCTCCGCCCGCTGCTCCACGGCCCGCAGGCACGCGCGGCGGTACCTGACCATCTCGCCGACCACCACCATGGCCACCAGCCAGCCGCTCAGCAGCCCCATCCAGCTCCCCGGAGGCGGATCGTCCTCGGCGATCGCCATGAGCCCGTACACCCCCGTGGCCTGCGCCAGCGACAGCCAGATCGCCGCCTTGCGCCGGCCGAGCACGGCCAGCGTGTAGACCGAGGCCAGCGCGGGCGCGGAGGCGAACACGCCCGGGTAGTGCAGCGCGTAGTAGACGACCCCGGTGGCCGCCGCGACCAGGCCCGCGGCCAGCGGCGCGGTGCGCCGGAAGGCCAGCGTCAGCGACGCGACCACGATCAGCGTCAGGCCGGCCGGGTCGAGGGGGCGCTCCATCGGGCCGGTCCACGAGAGGTGCGCGTACGTGCCTCCCGTGATCGCGACCAGCGCGCCCGCCGCGACGAGCGCGTCCGTTCCGCGGCTGTCCATGCTCACAAGGTAGGCGACCCGGCCGGGGCCGGTCGTCGGCCTCAGGTCGTATGTTCGCGGCCCAGGTGCAGGCTCGCTGTCATCCCACAGTCGTACGTTTCCGGCCCGGTACGGGCGGCGTACTCCACGGGGCGTACGCCGGGAAGCCCTCCCACGTGGGACGCGGCTCCAGGGGGCCTGCCTGGAGCATTCCGTGCATGACCGCATCTCCCTCCGCCCCGCCCGGCTGGATCGTCTGGTCGCTGCGGGTGCTCGCCACCGCGCACCTGGCCGGGGTGCTCGGGCAGGCCGCGCTGGCCGGGCTGTTCGTCACCGGCGACGTCGACCTGCTGGCCTGGCACCAGAACAACGCCGGGTTCACGCACGGCCTGCTCTACCTGCAGCTCGTCGCCGCCGTCCTGCTGTGGCGGCCGGGACGGGGGCCGGGCTCGCCCGCGCTGGCCAGTCTGGGGCTGGTGGCGCTGGAGACGGCGCAGGTGGCGCTGGGGCAGTCGCGGGTGCTGGCGCTGCACTTCCCGATCGGCATGGCGATCTTCGGGCTGTCGGCCGTCTTCACCGTCTGGACCTGGCGCGCCCATCGCCGCCGCGGCGCCGGCGCGCAGCTCTCGCGCGGCGCTCGCGCGAACGGCCCGGACGCCGCATGAGCGCCCTGACCAGGCGGGGATTCCTCGGGGTGCTGGGCGGGGCCGGGCTGGCCGCCGCCGGGTGCGCCGAGCTCTCGGGCGAGCTGCTGCGCAGCCGGCTGACCCTGCCCCGGCCGTTCACCGTGCCGCTGCCGATCCCCGAGGTCGCCCGCCCGGTACGTCCCGGCCGCTACGAGGTGACGCAGCGGGCCGCCCGGGTCGAGATCGTCCCCGGCACGACCACCGAGATCTGGGGCTACGGCGGGACCTTCCCCGGACCCACGTTCGACCTGCGGCGCGGCAGCCGCGTCACGGTCGGCGTGCGCAACGAGCTGGGCGTGCCCACCTCCACCCACCTGCACGGCGGCGTCACCCCGCCCGGCTCCGACGGCTACCCGACCGACCTCGTGACGCCCGGGGGCGGCGCGAAGGACTACGACTACCCGCTGGAGCAGCGGGCCGCCACGCTCTGGTACCACGACCACCGGATGGACTTCACGGGGCCGCAGGTGTGGCGGGGACTGGCCGGGATGGCGCTGGTCCGCGACGAGGAGGAGGACGCGCTGCCGCTGCCGAAGGGGGAGCGGGAGCTGCCACTGATGATCTGCGACCGGGCGTTCGACGAGGACGGCTCCTTCCGCTACCCGAGCCCGCCCGGCGGCGGGCACATGGGCATGGGGGGCCACGCGCACGCCGCGGTCGACGGCGACTACATGGAGGGCGTCGAGGGGGACGTGATCCTCGTCAACGGGGCGCCCTGGCCGGTGGCCGAGGTGACGGCCACCCGCTACCGGCTGCGGCTGCTGAACGCCTCGAACGCCCGCCGCTACCGGCTCCGGCTCGCGCCGGGCGGCCGGTTCACGCAGATCGGGAGCGACTCCGGCCTGCTGGCCGCGCCCGTCGCGCACGACGAGCTCCCGATGGCGCCGGGCGAGCGCTACGACGTGGTGGTGGACTTCTCCGCCTACCCCGTCGGCAGCGCGGTCACCCTCGTCAACACCCTCGCCGGCGGCCCCGCCAGGAACGTCATGCGGTTCGTCGTCGCCCGCCGGGCCGCCGACGACAGCGCCGTACCGGCCGTCCTGTCCCGCCCGCCCGGACGCGTGGCGCCCGTGACCACCCGCAGGTTCGACTTCCGCAGATCGGAGCGGGCCTGGACGATCAACGGCCACCCCTACCGGCCCGGCGTCCCGCTGGCCCGGCCCCGGCTCGGCACCGCCGAGGTCTGGCGCCTGTCCAGCGACTTCCACCACCCCGTGCACGTCCACCTGGCCCACTTCCTGGTGCTGGCCAGGAACGGCCGGGCCCCCGCCGCCGCGGACGCGGGGTGGAAGGACACCGTGGACGTGCGCCCGTACGAGGTGGTGGACGTGCTGGCCCGCTTCGAGGGCTACCGCGGCCGGTACATGCTCCACTGCCACAACCTGGAGCACGAGGACATGGCGATGATGGCCGACTTCGAGGTGATCTGACCCGCGACGACCCGGCCCGGCAGGGTAGGGAAGACTCTCATGGGACTCGTCTGATGAGAATGAGGAGCAGGCATGCACATCGTACGGTTCGTCAGCCCCCTGACCGACGCGCCCGCGGTCGGCGTCGACGATGGCGAGCAGGTGGTGGAGCCGGCCGGCGTCACCACCGTGGCCGAGTTGCTGCGGCTCCCGGTCGAGGGGCTGCGCGAGCGGCTGGCGGGTGCTGACGGGCCGGGCCACCCGTCCGCGTCCGTGCGGCGGCTGGCGCCGGTGGACGGGCTGATGGAGGTCTGGGCGGCGGGCGTGACGTACCGGCGCTCGCGCGAGGCGCGGGTGCTGGAGAGCGAGCGCGCCGCCGACGTGTACGAGCTGGTCTACGACGCCGAGCGCCCCGAGCTGTTCTTCAAGTCGGTGGCCTGGAAGGTCTCGGGCGACGGCGGGCGGATCTCGGTGCGGTCGGACTCGGAGATCGACGTGCCGGAGCCGGAGCTCGGCCTGGTGCTGAACGCGGCCGGTGAGATCGCCGGCTACACGGTGGTCGACGACGTGAGCTCGCGCACCATCGAGGGCGTCAACCCGCTGTACCTGCCGCAGGCCAAGATCTACCTGGGCGCGTGCGCGGTGGGCCCCGCGATCAGGCCCGTGTGGGAGGTGTCCGACCCGTACGCGCTGGACATCACGCTCACGATCGCCCGGGGCGGCGAGACGGTGTGGGACGGCAAGGCGTCCACGTCGGGCCTGCACCGTCGCCTCGACGAGCTGGCGGGCTACCTGTTCCGCGCCGACTCCTTCCCTGACGGCGCCGTCCTGGCCACCGGCACCAGCCTGGTGCCCGACCTGCCGTTCACGCTGCAGGACGGCGACGTGGTGACGATCGGCATCGCCGAGGTCGGCATCCTGACGACCACCGTGGTCAGGGGCCTGGAGCCCATGCGCCGCCCGTGATGAGCCCCCGGGCGGGCACGGCACGACCGCGCCCGCCCGCCCGCTAGTCGCGCTCCGGCACGGCCAGCTCGCCGAGCAGGGACCAGTCGTCCTGCGGGACGGTGGCGTTCACGATGCGCGGCGTCTCGGCGAGGAAGGCCGGCAGCGTCTGCTGGGCCTGCTTGAAGTGGGCCGACTGGACGTGCGCCGCCCCGGCCTCGCCGTCGCGGAACGCCTCCACCAGGACGTACTCGGCCGGGTCCGCGACGCTGCGCGACCAGTCGAACCACAGGCAACCCGGCTCGGCCCTGGTCGCCTCGGTGAACTCGGCGGCGATCTCCGGCCAGCGGTCGGCGTGCTCGGCCAGGATGCGGAACTTGGCGGTAATAAAGATCATCGGGCTGGCTCCTTCGGCTCCGTGTGGATCAACCCTATCGAGAGGGCGTTGACAGGCATTCATGTATTACCTACCGTTTGAATAGGAAAGGAATACATGTGAAGCGGCTCAAGGGCATCGCCCCCCTCGTCCTCGTCGTCTCCCTGACCGCCTGCGGCTCGCAGCAGCCCGGCCGGCAAGCCCAGGAGACCTCCCTGACCTGGGCCATCGAGACCCAGCCACTCACCTTGAACCCCCAGCTATGGGGTCAGAACAAGGTCAGGCTGCTCGTGTTCAACCAGTTCGACGCGCTGCTGTCGCGCCAGCGGGACGGCACGTTCCAGCCCTGGCTGGCCAGGTCGTGGAAGGTGTCGGACGACGGTCTGACCTACACCCTGGAACTGCGCGACGACGTGACGTTCCACGACGGCACGAAGTTCGACGCGGCGGCAGTCAAGGCGAACCTGGAGCAGTTCCTGGTGCCCGGCTACAACCCCGCCGTCGCCACCATCCAGCTCAAGTCCTTCGCCAAGGCCGAGGTGAAGTCGCCGACCACGGTCGAGATCACGCTGAAGGAGCCGGACGCGCTCTTCCTCGACTTCCTCGCCTCGCCCCTCGCGGGGCAGGTCTCGCCGAAGTCGCTGAAGGCGGCCAAGGACCTCAAGTTCGGCGGGCCCGACCTGGTCGGCACCGGGCCGTTCATCCTGGAGTCGTACGTGCGGGGCCAGGAGATCCGCTACCGGCGCAACCCGGACTACAAGTGGCCGCCCGCCGGGGCCGGGCACCAGGGGCCGGCCCACCTCTCGCGGATCACGTACCGGTTCCTGCCGGAGGCGGCGGTGCGCGTCGGCGCGCTCACCTCGGGGCAGGTGCAGGTCATCGAGGGCGTCCCGGCCACTGACGCCGCCATGATCAAGCAGGACCCAGGTCTGACATACCAGACCGCGCTCAACTCGGGCACCTCCTTCTCCTACTACTTCAACACCGCCCACGCCCCCTTCGACGACCAGCGCGTACGGGAGGCGTTCCGGGAGGCCGTGGACGTGGACGCGGTGCTGAAGTCCGTCTACCAGGGCACCGCCACCAGGGCGTGGAGCGTCGTCACCAAGGGCGGGCCGTTCTACGACGCCTCGCTGGAGGGCGCCTTCGGCGGGAACGCGGCCAAGGCCAACGCCCTGCTCGACGCGGCCGGCTGGAAGCAGCGCGACGCCCAGGGCTACCGGGTCAAGGACGGCAAGCGGCTCACCGTGCGCTCCGTCGCCGCCGCGCCGTTCGTCCGCGACCGCCGCGACATCCTCGCCCAGGCCATCCAGGCGCAGGTCAAGCAGAGCGCCGGGATCGACTTCCAGGTCAGGATCGTGGACCAGGGCACGGCGCAGCAGGCCTACACCGGAGGACAGTACGAGATCTTCGAGAACTCCCGCGGCGACGCCGACGCGGGCGCCGCGCTCAACCTGATCCTGCCGCGCAAGGGGCCGATCAACCGCACCGGCTTCTCGGATCCCGGCGTGGAGAAGTGGCTGGGCGCGGCCGCGGCCTCCGCCTCCCTGGACGAGCGCGAGAAGCTGTACGCCAAGGTGCAGCAGGCCGTGGTGAAGGACAAGGCGATCGTGTTCCCGATCTACGTGCCCGCCGACCAGATCGCGGCGCGGAAGAGCGTGCAGGGCCTGGGCTTCGAGGCCGGCTCCGGCACGCCGCGCGGCGCGTACGACGTCCGGATCGGCACGTGACCGTCTGGGTGAGGGGCGTCGTCAGGCGCCTGCTCGCCGCTCTCGCGGTGCTGTGGGCGGCGGCCACCGCCTCGTACGCCGCGCTGCTGCTCGCACCGGGCGACACCATCGACATCCTGGTCGGCGACGGCGCCGACACCCCCGAGATCCGGGCGCGGATCGTCGCCGAATGGGGGCTCGACCGGCCGGAGATCGTCCAGTACCTGAGCTACCTGTGGCGGCTGCTCCACGGCGACCTCGGCCGCTCGTACCAGCTCCAACTCGGCGTCGGCGACATCCTCTCCAGCCAGCTGGGCTCGACCTCGCAACTCACGCTGGCGGCCGCCGGAGTCGGTGTGTCGCTCGCCGGGGTGATCGCCGTCGCGACCGCGGGGCGGGGCCGGTGGCTGCGCGGCGCGGCCTCGGCGGCCGAGCTGGTCTCGGTGTCGGTGCCGCCGTTCCTGATCGGGCTGGTGCTGCTGGCGGTGTTCTCGTTCACGCTCGGGTGGTTCCCCGTGTCGGGCGCGTCGGGGCCGCAGGCGCTCGTGCTGCCCGCGCTCGCGCTGGGGCTGCCGATCGCGGGCGTGCTCGGGCAGGTGCTGCGCGGCGGCCTGGAACGGGCGCTGGAGCAGCCGTTCGCCGTCACGGCCAGGGCCCGCGGGCTGAGCGAATCACGGCTGGTGGCCAGGCACGCGCTCCGGCACGCGCTGATCCCCGCCGTGACGCTGGCCGGCTGGTTCACCGGCACGCTGCTCGGCGGGACCGTCATCACCGAGGTGCTCTTCGGCCGGCCGGGGCTCGGGCAGGTGGCGATGCAGGCCGTCACGGGCCGGGACATGCCGGTGGTGATGGCCGTCGTCCTGCTGTCGGCCATCGTGTACGTGACCGTCAGCACCCTCCTCGACCTGGCCTACCGCGCCATCGACCCCCGGATCGGAGGCCGGCCGTGACCTTTCCGCGCTCGTCGCTCGCGCCCGCGGCGTTCCTCGTCCTGCTGGCGGTGGCGGTGGCCGCCCCCTGGCTGCTGACCGGCGTGGACCCGCTGGCGGCCGACCCGGTGAGCGCGCTCGCGCCGCCCGGCGGCACGCACTGGTTCGGCAGCGACCACCTCGGCCGCGACGTGCTGTCCAGGGTGGTGTACGGGGCCCGCCACTCGATCGGCATCGGGGTCACCGCGACCGCCCTGGCGGTGGCCGCCGGGGTGCTGCTCGGCCTGGCCGCCGGGCTGTCGCCGAAGTGGCTGGACGAGGCGCTGGCCAGGTCGTTCGACGTGCTGTCCACCCTGCCGGAGCTGCTGCTCGCCCTGCTCGTCATCGCGATCACCGGGCCTGGCACGGGCAACGTCATCTTCGCCATCGCGGTCGCCCAGATCCCCAACTACGCCCGCGTCGTCCGCGCCCAGACCTTCGTGGTGCGCCACGCCGGATACGTGGAGCAGGCCGTCACGTTCGGCCGCTCCAGGGCCGCGATCACGGCCGGGCACGTGCTGCCGAACGTGCTCGGGCCGATCCCCGTCCTGGCCACCATCGGGCTCGGCCAGGCCGTCATCGCCGCCTCCGGGCTCAGCTTCCTCGGCATGGGCCCGCAGCCCCCGGCCGCCGAATGGGGCGCGATGCTCTCCGAGGCCCGCAACTACCTGCGGGTCGCCTGGTGGGAGGCGCTGTTCCCGGGCGTCGCGATCACGCTGACCGTGGTCAGCCTCACCGTCGTCGGCCGCCGTCTGCAGCGCCGCTTCGAGGGGAGAACCCCATGACGACCTATGCTTCCCCGCCGACGACCGCCACCCTCGTCGCCGTGGAGGACCTGCGCGTGAGCTTCGGCGGGACCGAGGTCGTGCGCGGCGTCTCCTTGTCGCTCGCCCCGGGCGAGTGCGTGGCCGTCGTCGGCGAGTCCGGATCGGGCAAGAGCGTCACGGCCCGCACGCTGCTCGGCCTGGCCGGGCCGGGCGCCACCGTGCGGGCGTCCGCGTTCAGCGTCGGCGGCCGGGACGCGCTCGGCTTCGGACCGGCCCAGTGGCGCCGGCTGCGCGGCCGGTTCGCCGGGCTGGTGCTGCAGGACGCGCTGGTCTCCCTCGACCCGCTGCGGACCGTCGGAGCCGAGATCGGCGAGGTGCTGGCCGTGCACGACGTCGTCCCGCGGGCCCGGCGCCGCGAAAGGACGCTCGAACTGCTCGACGCGGTCGGCGTGCCCGATCCGCCGCTGCGCGTCGGGCAGCACCCGCACCAGCTCTCCGGCGGGCTGCGGCAGCGGGTGCTGATCGCCTCGGCGGTCGCGGCCGGGCCCGAGCTGATCATCGCCGACGAGCCGACCACCGCGCTCGACGTCACCGTGCAGGCCCAGATCCTGCGCCTGCTGGCCGAACGCCGGGCGGCCGGCTGCGCGCTGCTGCTGATCAGTCACGACCTGGCGGTCGTCGCCTCGATCGCCGACCGCGTCCTCGTCATGAAGGAGGGCCGCGTGGTCGAGGAGGGGCCCACCGCGAGCGTGCTGTCGGCGCCTTCGCACGACTACACCCGCTCGCTGCTGGCCGCCGTCCCGTCGGCCGCCTCCCGCGGCACCCGCCTCTCGGCCGCGCAAGCGGGCTTGCCGGCGCCCCGGCGCACCCCGAACCCGTCGGCGCAGGTGCTCGCCGGCACCGGGCTGTCCAGGTCGTACGGGCCGCGCCGGGTGGTCGACGACGTCTCGTTCACCCTGTGCGAGGGAGAGACGCTCGGCGTCGTCGGCGAGTCGGGCTCGGGCAAGACCACCCTGGCCCGGCTGGCCCTCGGCCTGCTCGAACCCGACGCGGGCCGGGTCGCCCTGCACGGCCGCGAGTGGAGCCGCGTGCCCGAGCGCAGGCGCCGCCCGCTCCGCCGCAGGATCCAGCTCATCTCCCAGAACCCGCTCGACTCCTTCGACCCCCGCCACACCGTCGGCCGCCTGGTCGCCGAGCCGCTCGACCTGCCCAGGGCCGAGCGCCGGGCGCGGGTGCTCGACCTGCTCGAACGCGTCGGCCTGCCGCCCGGCGTGGCCGGCCGCCACCCGCGGGAGCTGTCGGGCGGTCAGCGGCAGCGCGTCGCCATCGCCAGGGCCCTCGGCCCCCGCCCCGACGTGCTGGTCTGCGACGAGCCGGTGTCCGCGCTCGACGTCTCGATCCAGGCCCAGGTGCTGGACCTGCTCGCCGAGATCCAGGCCGAGTACGGTACTGCCATGCTGTTCATCAGCCATGACCTCGGCGTGGTGCACCACGTCAGCGACCGGGTCCTGGTCATGAAGGACGGCCGGGTGGTCGAGGAGGGCGACGTGACGGAGGTGTTCACCCGGCCCCGGCACCCGTACACGCGGGAACTCGTCGCGGCGGCTCCCCGGCTTTCCTGAATTTCCTACCAAATGTGTGGGATAATGGACAGGTGAGTCTGGACAGGATCCGCGCGTCGAGCGCCCGAGCCGATTCCCCGCTGACCGCCGCCATCCTGACGGGGAGGTGGATCAGGTCGGCCGCGGCCGACGACGAGCGCGGGAGGCGCTGGCTGGCCAATCCCGATCCGCACGGCGGGTCGGCGGTTACCTCCGAGCCCTGGTCCCTCTACTCGGGGGCCGCCGGGGTCGTGCTGTTCTTCCTGGAGCTGGCCGCGGCCACCGGCCATGAGGCGTACCTGGAGGACGCCCGGCAGGGGGCCCGCAGGCTCGCCGCCACCTGGCGCGAACAGGACGACCTCTCCCTCTATCACGGGCTGACCGGCACGATGGTCGCGCTCATGGAGGCGGGCTGGGTGCTCGGCGAGGGCGCGTTCGAGGCCGAGGCCGCCGCCATCGCCGACCTGATCGTCCGCCGGGGCCGGGAGTCGGCGGAGGGCGTCGGGTGGTCGCGGGATCCCGCGCAGCGCGGCGAGGGCGGCGTCATCCTCGGGCTGCTGCGCGCCGCCGCCCACCTCGGGGTGCCCGCGTACGAGGAGGCGGCCGTCGAGGCGGGCCTGCGGATCGCCCGGCTGCCCGTCCCGGGGCACCGCTTCGGCGACTGCGCCGACCTGCCCCTGGACGCCGTCACGCCCGGCTTCCTCGCCGGCACGGCCGGGACGGCGTTCCTGCTGGCCCGCCTGTACGGCGTGACCGGCGACGAGCGCTTCCTGTTCGCCGCGCGCAGCGGAGCGGCCTTCGTCCGCGAGATCAGCGTCGTGACCGGCGGCTGCGCGGTCGTGCCGCACCACGTGCCGCACGCCAGGGAGCTGCACTACCTGGGCTTCTGCTCCGGCTCCGCGGGCGTGGCCAGGATGTTCTACGAGCTGTACCGGGTGGGGGGCGACCCCGGCGACCTGGAATGGGTGGAGCGGCTGGCCCGCGGCATCGTCAAGAGCGGCGTGCCGCGCCGCCGTACCGAGGGCTACTGGAACGTGGCCTGCCAGTGCTGCGGCACGGCCGGCCTCGTCGAGTTCTTCGTGGGGCTGTGGGCGGCGACGGGGGAGGAGTCCCACCTGGAGTACGCCCGCGGGCTCGCCACCGACCTGATCGGCCGGGCCACCGACCACGACGGGCGCGGCTACCGCTGGTACCAGGCGTACCGGCGGCTGCGGCCCGGAGAGGTGACGGCCGACACCGGCTACATGGTGGGCGCGGCCGGCATCGGCGCCGCCCTCCTCCACCTCGACGCCGCAGGTCAGGCCGACCGTCCGCGCCGCGTCATCCTGCTGCCCGACAACCCGTTCCCCGCGATCCCGTTGCCGGCTTCCGCGCTCCGTTGACAGCGATACCCAGTTTTCCTACTGTTTAACTGGGTATTGACCAAGGAGCACGTTATGACCGGTTCAACATGAAGCAGGTCCACCTGGCCGCGCACTTCCCCGGCGTCAACAACACCACCGTCTGGGCCGACCCCCGCTCCCGCAGCCAGATCGACTTCACGTCGTTCGCGCAGCTGGCCCGCACCGCGGAGCGCGGCAAGTTCGACTTCTTCTTCCTGGCAGAGGGCCTGCGGCTGCGCGAGCTGAAGGGCCGCATCCACGACCTGGACGTGGTCGGCCGCCCCGAGTCGCTCACCGTGCTGGCCGCGCTCGCGGCCGTCACCGAGCGGCTGGGGCTGGCCGCCACCGTCAACGCGACCTTCAACGAGCCGTACGAGCTGGCCAGGCGGCTGGCCACGCTCGACCACCTCAGCGCGGGCCGGGCCGCCTGGAACGTGGTCACCACCTCCGACGCCTTCACCGGCGAGAACTTCCGCCGCGGCGGCTACCTGGACCGTTCCGAGCGGTACATGCGGGCCGAGGAGTTCGTCCGGGTCTCGCGCGAGCTGTGGGACTCCTGGCGGCCCGACGCCGTGCTCGCCGACCAGGAGAGCGGGCGGTTCCTGCGGCCCGGGTCCGTCTCGGCGGTCAGCCACCAGGGCCGCCACTTCACCGTCGAGGGGCGCTTCAACGTCCCGCGCGGCCCGCAGGGGCACCCCGTGGTCATCCAGGCGGGGGACTCCGACGAGGGCAGGGAGTTCGCTGCGGCCAACGCCGACGTCGTCTTCAGCCGCCACGGCACGCTGGAGGAGGGTCGGGCCTTCTACACCGACGTCAAGCGCCGCCTGGCCGCGTACGGGCGGGAGCCGCACCAGCTCAAGATCATGCCGGCGGCGACGTTCGCGCTCGGCGACACCGACGCCGAGGCGGCCGAGCGCGCCGGCGAGATCCGCCGCCAGCAGGTGGGGCCGCAGACCGCGCTCGCCTTCCTGGAGCAGGTCTGGGGCCGGGACATGTCCGCGTACGACCCCGAAGGGCCGCTGCCCGACGTGGAGCCCGCCGTCGAGCAGGGAGTCTCCCAGGGCCGGGTGCAGGTGGCCGACCGCGTCGACGTGGCCCGGCGGTGGCGGGCCGTGGCCGAGGAGAAGGAGCTGAGCATCCGCGAACTGGTGATCCACATGACCGGGCGGCAGTCGTTCGTGGGCTCGCCCGCGACCGTGGCCGCGCAGATCGAGGAGTTCGTGCGCACGGACGCCGCCGACGGGTTCATCCTGGTCCCGCACCTCACGCCGGGCGGGCTGGACGACTTCGTGGACAGGGTGGTGCCGCTGCTGCAGGAACGCGGCGTCTTCCGTACCGACTACGCGGGCGCCACGCTCCGCGACCACCTCGGGCTGGGAGACGCGGCATGACGCGGGCGCCCCTGCACCTGGCCGTCGCGCTCGACGGCGCGGGATGGCATCCGGCCGCCTGGCGGGACCCGGCCGTCGACGCGCGGGAGCTGTTCACCGCCCGCCACTGGGCCGGGCTCGTGGCCGAGGCCGAGCGCGGGCTGCTCGACTTCGTCACCATCGAGGACGCCCTGGGCCTGCAGACCTCGCGCCTCGACGGGCCCGACGACCGCACCGACCAGGTGCGCGGCCGGTTCGACGCGGTGCTGCTCGCGGCGGCGCTCGCGCCGCTGACCACGAGCATCGGGCTGGTGCCCACGGCCACGACGACGCACACGGAGCCGTTCCACGTGGCCACCGGCATCGCGAGCCTGGACCACGTCAGCCTGGGGCGCGCGGGCTGGCGGGTCCAGGTCTCGGCCCGCGCCTGGGAAGCGGCCCACTTCGGCCGCAGGGAGATCCCAGCGCTCATCCCCAAACGGGACACGGCGGGCCGGTGGGAGCCCGACGAGCGGGCCCGGCGGCTGATCGCGGACCTCTTCGCGGAGGCGGCCGACGCCGTCGAGGTGGCCAGGCGGCTGTGGGACAGCTGGGAGGACGACGCCGAGATCCGCGACGTGGCCACCGGCCGGTTCATCGACCGCGACAAGCTCCATTACATCGACTTCGCCGGGTCCGGGTTCTCCGTCAAGGGGCCGTCGATCACGCCCAGGCCGCCGCAGGGGCAGCCGGTCGTGGCCGTGCTCGACCACGGCGGGTCGCCGGTGCCGTACGAGCTGCCCGCCCGCTCCGCCGACGTCGTCATCGTCACCCCGCACGGCCGCGACCACGCTCGGGACATCGTCGAGCAGGTCAGGAGCCTGCCCAGGGACGGGCGGCCGCTCAAGATCCTGGCCGACCTGCTCGTCCACGTCGGCGACGACGCGGCCGACCGCAGGGCCCGGCTCGACGAGCTCGCTCCGCCGCCCGAATCCGACGCCTGCACCTTCACCGGCACCGCCGCCGAGCTGGCCGACCTGCTGCTGGACTGGCAGGAGGCCGGGGTCGAGGGGTACCGGCTGCGGCCCGGCGCCGTGCCGCGCGACCTGTCGGCGATCACCCGCGAGCTGGTCCCCGAGCTGCAGCGGCGCGGTGCTTTCAGGAGCCGGTACGAGGCCGCCACCCTGCGCGGGCACCTCGGGCTGCCGCAAGCGATCAACCGTTACGCCTCCCAGAAAGCTGACATTGCGTGAAATTTCTGGCCATCACGTTGATTGTTCATGACGGCCGCAAGCCCACCACCGAGCGCTTCCGCGAGGTCGTCTCCAACGCGGTCCTGGCCGAGGAGCTCGGGTTCGACGGGTTCGGGGTGGGGGAGCGGCACGAGCGGCCGTTCATCTCCTCCTCGCCGCCCGTGGTGCTCAGCCACATCGCCGCCAGGACCTCCCGCATCCGGCTGTTCACCGCGGTCACCACGCTCAGCCTGCTGGACCCGGTCCGGGCGTACGAGGACTACGCCACCCTCGACCACCTGTCCGGCGGCCGGCTCGAACTGATCATCGGCAAGGGGAACGGCGCCGCCCAGGCCCAGCTCTTCCACGTCACAGCCGAGGACCAGTGGGAGCGCAACCGAGAGTCGTACGAGCTGTTCCGCAGGCTGTGGCGGGAGGACAAGGTCACCTGGGAAGGGCGGTTCAGGCCGTCGCTGACCGAGGCCGAGACCTGGCCGCGCCCGCTCCAGCGGCCGGTGCGCGTCTGGCACGGCAGCGCCACCAGCAAGGAGTCGGCCGACCTGGCCGCGCGCTTCGGCGACCCGCTCTTCTCCGCGAACGTCACCAACCCCATCGAGCCCTACGCCGAGCTGATCGACCACTACCGGGAGCGCTGGGCGCACTACGGGCACGACCCGGCCGAAGCCCTGATCGGCGCCGGCACCGCGGGCTACTACGCCGCGAAGACCTCCCAGGAGGCCGTGGAGACGTACCGGCCGATCTTCGAGGCCCGCCAGGAGAGCTTCAGGCGCTACGGGGCGCCGCCCGTCTTCCACTCGCTGGAGGACGCCATCGAGCGCAGCTCCATCCTGGTCGGGAGCCCGCAGCAGATCATCGACAAGGTGCACCGCTACCACGACCGGTTCGGGCACGAGGTGATGCACCTCCACGCGGACGCCGACGGGCTGACGGACGCGCAGCACCGCTCGGCGCTGGAGCTGTTCCAGTCGGACATCGCTCCGGTGCTGCGCAAGGAGATCCCCAGCAGGCCGTTCCCGGGAGGTTCCTCATGACCGTATCTCTGTCCGTCCTCGACCTGGCGCCGATCCCCTCCGGCGGGACCGCCCGGGACGCGATCCGCAACACCGTCGACCTGGCGCGGCAGGCCGAGTCCTTCGGCTACCGCCGGTACTGGCTGGCCGAGCACCACTTCGCGGCGGGGGTGGCCGGCTCGGCGCCCGCCGTGCTCATCGGGCTGGTGGCCGCGGCGACCGGCCGGATCCGGGTCGGCTCGGGAGCCGTGCAACTCGGGCACCAGACGCCGCTGGCGGTGGTGGAGCAGTTCGGCCTGCTGGACGCGGCCCACCCGGGCCGCATCGACCTGGGCCTCGGCCGCTCCGGGCAGCGCCGCGCCGAACTCGCCCGCCACTCCGGACGTCCTCCGGCTCCCCCCGCGCGGGTGGTCGACGGGTTGCTCATCCCGCCCCCGTTCGACTTCTCCGCGCTGATCAGGGCGGCGCCGCACCTCGCCGTCCAGGCGTCGCTCCTGCAGCAGCCCGGCGCCGAGACGCCGGACTTCGCCGACCAGGTCGACGACGTCCAGTCGTTCCTGGCGGGCACCTACACCTCCTCCGACGGCCGGACCGCCCATGCGATCCCGGGCGAGGGCGCGGACGTCGAGGTGTGGATCCTCGGCAGCAGCGGCGGCCAGAGCGCGCGGGTGGCGGGGGAGCGGGGCCTGCCGTTCGCCGCCAACTACCACGTCAGCCCGGCCGGCGTCCTGGAGGCCGTGGAGGCGTACCGGGAGGCGTTCAAGCCGTCCGACGTCCTGGCGGAGCCGTACGTGATCGTGTCCGCGGACGTCGTCGTGGCGGAGGACGAGGCCCGGGCGCGGGAGCTGGCCAGGCCCTACGGCCTGTGGGTACGCAGCATCCGCACCGGGCAGGGCGCGATCCCGTACCCCACTCCGGAGGAGGCCGACGCCCACGTGTGGACCGAGGAGGACAGGACGCTGGTGGCCGACCGCCTCGACACCCAGTTCGTCGGCGGCCCGAAGGCGGTGGCGGACGGGCTGCGGGTGCTCCAGCGGGTCACGGGGGCGGACGAGCTGCTGATCACCACCATCACGCACGGCCACGCCGACCGCGTCCGCTCGTATGAGCTGCTCGCGGGCGCCTGGGGATAATTCATGTATGTCTGGTAGGAAAAGTTGACTTTAGCGACGGAGAACCGTAGTTTCTTGGGCATGGGCCTTTACCTGACCCGGCGCCCGCACGTGGACTTCGGCCACGTCGCCAGCGCGCAGTGTCGCTGATCACGTTCGCCACAACCCCTCTCCTTCCCTCAGAGGAAACATCGTGATCAAGACCAGACATGCCCTCCTGGCCGCTTTGGTGTCCGCCGTCCTGGCGGCCTGCGGCACGGCCCAGGCGAACCCCCAACAAGAGGTGAAGGTGCTGCGCTACCAGGGCAGCGCCGGCAACGTCACCTTCCCCGAGCTGGCCGAGGAGCTCGGCTATCTCGGCGACGTCAAGCTGAAGTGGGTCGGCAACACCACCTCCGGCCCCCAGGACATCCAGTCGGCCGCGACCGGGCAGACCGACTTCGGCGGCGCCTTCAACGGCGCCATCGTCAAGCTCAAGGCCGCCAAGGCGCCGATCAAGGCGGTGATCGGCTACTACGGCTCCGACCAGGACACCTACAACGGCTACTACGTCAAGCAGGACAGCCCGATCAGGTCCGCCCGCGACCTCATCGGCAAGAAGATCGGCGTCAACACCCTCGGCGCGCACCACGAGGCCGTCATCAAGGAGTACCTCAAGCGCGAAGGGCTGACGCCCGAGGAGGTCAAGCAGGTCCAGCTCGTGGTGATCCCGCCGGTCAACACCGAGCAGGCCCTGCGCCAGGGGCAGCTCGACGTCGGCACCCTCGGCGGCGTGCTCAGGGACAAGGCACTCGAACGGGGCGGCCTGCGCCCCCTGTTCAAGGACGTGGACCTGTTCGGCCCGTTCACCGCCGGGTCCGTCGTGCTCCGCGAGGACTTCATCGCCCGCAACCCCCACACCGTCAAGACGTTCGTGACCGGATTCGCGAAGGCCATCGAGTGGGCGCAGACCCACTCGCGCGAGGAGGTCGTCACCAAGTTCCAGCAGATCATCGCCAAGCGCGGCCGCAACGAGAGCGCCGACACCGTGCGGTTCTGGAAGAGCACCGGCATCGCCGCCAAGGGCGGCGTCATCGCCGACCAGGAGTTCAAGACCTGGATCGACTGGCTGGAGCGCGAGGGCGAGATCAGGCCCGGCCAGGTCAAGGTCTCCGACCTCTACACCAACCAGTTCAATCCCTATGCCGGCGGGAGCGGGGCATGACCAAGATCAGCATCCGGAACGTGACCAAGACCTTCCAGGTCAGGGACGCCGACCGGCCGTTCACCGCGCTCTCCGGCATCGACCTCGACGTGCGCGAGGGCGAGTTCCTCACGCTCGTCGGCCCCAGCGGCTGCGGCAAGTCCACCCTGCTCGACCTCATCGCCGGGCTGACCGCGCCGACGTCCGGGGAGATCCTCATCGACGGCGCGCAGGTCTCCGGACCCGGGCTCGACCGGGGCATCGTCTTCCAGCAGTACGCGCTCTTCCCCTGGCGCACGGCCCGGTCCAACGTGGAGTTCGGGCTGGAGGCCAAGGGCGTGCCCAGGAAGGAGCGGGCGCGGCGGGCCCGCGAGCACCTCGCGCTCGTGGGGCTGGCCGGGTTCGAGGAACGCTACCCGCACGAGCTGTCCGGCGGCATGCGCCAGCGGGTGGCCATCGCGCGCAGCCTCGCGTTCGACCCCGACGTGCTGCTGATGGACGAGCCGTTCGCCGCCCTGGACGCGCAGACCCGCGAGTCCCTGCAGGAGGAGCTCGTGCACGTCTGGGAGCAGACGGGCAAGACGGTCGTGTTCATCACGCACGGCATCGACGAGGCCGTCTACCTCGGGCAGCGGGTCGCCGTGATGACCTCCCGGCCTGGCCGGATCAAGGAGGTCGTCGACGTGCGCTTCGACTCCAGGGAGGGCGACCTGCGGGCGGACCCGGTGTTCGGCGAGTACCGCCATCGCGTGTGGGGGTTGTTGCGGGAAGAGGTCGCGGCGGCGCAGGTGCAGGAGCGGAAGGTGGCGACCGTCCGTGGCTGAACAGAAACTGCTCCCCGGCGACGTCCACCGGTACGACCTCCCTGACGACGCGGCCGCCCCGGCTCCGGCCCTGCCCCTGCCCCCGGCCCCGGCTTCGGTTTCGGTGGGGGCGCCGCGTCGGCGGTGGCTCGCCGGGCGGCTGCGGCGGGCGGTCACGAACTCCACCGCCATCCTGCTCCTTCTCGCCGCCTGGGAGGTGCTGCCCAGGCTCGGCGTGCTCGACCCCGTCTTCGTCCCGCCGCTCTCGGAGGACCTGGTCGCCTGGTACGACCTCGTCGCCGGCGGCCAACTCCCCGAGCACCTCGAAGCGTCGCTGGCCCGCTCGCTGTCCGGCTTCGGCCTGGCCATCGTGCTGGCGATCCCGCTCGGCCTGCTGATCGGCTGGTACAAGCCGGTCGCCGAGTTCCTCACCCCGCTGCTCGAACTGTTCCGCAACACCTCGGCGGTGGCCCTGCTGCCGGTGTTCACGCTGATCCTGGGCATCGGGGAGACGACGAAGGTCACGTTCGTGCTGTACGCGTGCGCGTGGCCGATCCTGCTCAACACCATCAGCGGCGTGAAGACCGTGGAGCCGCTGCTCATCAAGTCGGCCAGGTCGATGGGCCTCGGCCCGGTCCGCCTGTTCCAGAAGGTGATCCTGCCCGCCGCCGTGCCCACCATCTTCACCGGGGTGCGGCTGGCGGGCGCGTACTCGATCCTCGTCCTGATCTTCGCCGAGATGGTCGGCGCCAAGGCCGGGCTTGGGTATCTCATCCTCGACACCCAGTCCAGCTTCCGCATCCCCGACATGTACGCGGGAATCATCACGATCTCCGTACTCGGTCTTCTGTTCAACCTGCTCCTGGTCGGCGTCGAGCGCCGCTTCTCCACCTGGAGGACCACGTGACGAGAAAGCTCCACCTGAACGCCTTCCTCATGGGCGTCGGCCACCACGAGGCGGCCTGGAGACATCCCCGAACCGAGCCCGCCCGCCTCACCGACGTCCGCCACTACCAGGAGCTCGCCAGGATCGCCGAACGCGGCAAGCTCGACTCCGTCTTCCTCGCCGACGGCCTGGCGCTGCACGGCAACGTCAGGCACAACGCGCTCGGCGGCCTCGAACCCCTGACCCTGCTGTCGGCCCTGGCCGCCGTCACCGACCACATCGGCCTCATCGCCACCGTGTCGACGACGTACAACGAGCCCTTCCACGTGGCCCGCAAGTTCGCCTCGCTCGACCACATCAGCGGCGGCCGGGCCGGCTGGAACATCGTCACCTCCGCCGGCGAGGCCGAGGCCCGCAACTTCGGCCTCGTCCGACCCTCGCACGCCGACCGCTACGCCAGGGCCGACGAGTTCCTGGAGGTCGTACGGAAGCTGTGGGACAGCTGGGAGGACGACGCGGTCTTGAGTGATCGCACCGTCGGCCACTACGCCGACACCGGCAAGATCCACCCGATCGAGCACGCGGGCGAGCACTTCTCGGTCAGCGGCCCCCTGAACGCCTCCCGCTCGCCCCAAGGGCACCCGCTCCTGGTCCAGGCCGGGTCCTCGGAGGACGGCAAGGAGTTCGCCGCCCGCTACGCGGAGGCCGTCTTCACCGCCCAGCAGACCCTGCGGGAAGGGCAGGAGTTCTACGCCGACCTGAAGCGGCGGCTGGCCGCCTACGGGCGGCGGCACGAGGACCTGCTCGTCCTGCCCGGCATCTCGCCGATCATCGGCTCGACCGAGCACGAGGCGCTGCGCCTGGAGAAGGAGCTGGAGGACCTCATCATTCCCGCGTACGGGCTGGCGCAGCTCTCCAACCTGACCGGCATCGACCTCACCGAGGACGCGCTGGACCGGCCCCTGCCCGACATACCCGTCGAGACGGAGGGCGCGCAGAGCCGCCGCAAGCTCGTCGTGGACCTGGCCAGGCGCGAGAACCTCACGGTCAGGCAGCTCCTCAACCGCCTGGCGGGCGGCCGGGGCCACCGCGTGGTCGCGGGGACGCCGGAGCAGATCGCCGACCAGATCCAGGAATGGTTCCTGGCCGGCGCGGCCGACGGGTTCAACATCATGCCGCCGATCCTGCCCGGCGGCCTGAGCGACTTCGTCGACCACGTGGTGCCGGAGCTGCGGATCAGGGGGCTGTTCCGGCACGAGTACGAGGGACGCACGCTCCGGGAGAACTACGGCCTGTCAAGACCCCCGTCCCGGTACACCGCCGAGCTGCGGGAAGTCGCGGTGGCGCGATGAGCGTCGTGACACTCGTGGGCAACCCCCGGCCCGGCTCCCGCACGCTCTCGGTGGCCGCCTCCGCCGCCCGGGCCGTCGGCGACCGCCTCGGCGCCGCCTCGGGGGCGCACGAGGTGGTGGACCTGTCCGGGCTCGCGCCCCATCTGCTCTCACCCGACAAACACCCCGACGTGGGCGCGGCGCTGGAGCTGGTGGCCGGGGCGAACGTCCTCGTGGTGGCGAGTCCCACCTACAAGGGCACCTATACGGGGTTGCTGAAGTCGTTCCTCGACCGCCTGCCACCGGACGCGCTGGCAGGCACGGCGGCGCTGCCGCTCCTGGTCATGGGGGACCCCAAGCATTCGCTGGCGGTGGAGGTGCACCTGCGCCCGCTGCTGGTGGAACTGGGGGCCTTCGTCCCGACACCGGGGCTGGCGGTGCTGGAGTCGCAGATTCCAGAGCTGGGAGAGGTGGTGGCGGGGTGGGCCGATCGTGTGGCGACGCAGGTGGCCGCTGTGCTCAAGGAAGGGGCGCTTTCGTGACCGAGACGGTGGCCGCCAGAGAGGCCAGACGAGCCAGAGAGGCCCGCCAGGCCCGCGACGCGCGACGCAACGCAGAGACCCGCCTCACCAGAGACCCCCGCCCATCCCCGGACCCCCGCCCAGCGACAGACACTCACCCGGCCCTGGATTCGCGTCCGGCCACTGACGCTCGCCCAGCTCCCGACTCTCCTCCAGAGGCCGGCTCTCGCCTTGGGCACGAGATCCGCCTGGCATCCGAGGCGCCGACAGTGCCTGAGCCGCGCCCGGCGGCGCCTCCGCCACCGGCGAGCGGCGCGGTCGACGCCGCCGGGTTCCGCCAGGCGCTCGCCGTACACGCCGCCGGGGTCGTCATCATCACGGCCCAGACCGACGGCATCCCCGTCGGGCTCACGGCGACATCCTTCTCCTCCGTAAGCCTCGACCCACCGCTGGTGTCCTTCTACGTCGACCGGTCCTCCACCACCTGGCCCTGGCTGCGCTCCGCGGACCACTTCGCGGTCAACGTCCTGGCCAGCGACCAGGCCGACCTGGCGGCCAGGTTCGCGCGCAAGGACATCGACCGGTTCGCCGAGCCCACCCGCTGGCGTCCGGGCACCCTGGGCGCGCCCCTGCTCCAGGACGTCTCCGCCCACCTCATCTGCCTCCCGCGCGAGACGGTGGACGTCGGCGACCACATCCTGGTGGTCGGCCTGGTAGCCGAGGCCAGGGTGCACAGCGCAGGCCGTCCCCTCATCTACCACCAGGGCCGCTTCGGCCGCTTCATCGCCCACCCATAGAGCAACCATCCAGCGCACGCGGCCGTCCGGCACACCGCCGGGCGGCCGCCTCACCCGTCCCCGAACCGGTCGTGACCCTGCTCCTGGCCAATGCCGACGAGTTCGGCCTCGCCGGAGAGCATGATGAAGTCGGTCGCGTGCATCTGGAACGACTTCGACGGCTCACCGACGGGGTGGCCTGCGGCCTTGGGGGAGGGACCGGACTTGCCGGTGTCGTGCAGCCGTCGGACGGAAACGGTCAGCATGACCCCGGGCACCGGCGGTTACTGGTATCACCAGCGGGTGCAGACGCCACACCCCGCGTCGCAAGACGAGGATTTCCAGGCTCGCCTCATTCACGTCCTGGAGAGCCACACGGGCGTCCCGCTCGACCGACCCTCACGGTGATCGGCGACAGCGTGAAGCCGCCGGTCACCTCCAAGATCGTTTCGGTGGGGTCCTCAGCCCGTGGCGCCGCAGAACGCCTTGGCGGCGATGCCCATGACCTCCTGCGTGGACGGGTTGCGGGTGGAGGGGTTGATCGACATGGTCAGCGACTTGCCCGAGTCCGAACGGAACGCGAACGTCAGATACCCGATCAGCTCGCCGCTGTGACCCCACACCGTGCCGCACGGCAGCGTGTACGCCTGCAGTCCCAGTCCATAGCCGAACCCAGCTTCCGTCTCGACGGTCGTCCGCATGGCCCGCAGCGATGCGGCGCTGGTCAGCTTGCCGTTCAGCAGGGCGGACATGAACCGCTCCAGATCCGCCGTGGTCGAGATCATCTCGCCCGCCGCCCAGTCGAGCGAGGGATTCATCCGCGTGGCGTCCACCAGGTCGGGCATCGGCTCGTACCCCTTGGCATGCGGCGACGGCACTCCAGCCCGGTTGCCCGGCACCAGCGTGTGGCGCAGGTTCAGCGGGCGCAGGATGCGGCGCGCGACCTCCTCGCCGTAGGACCGGCCCGTCAGCTTCTCCACCAGCAGCCCGAGCACCACGTAGTTGGTGTTGGAGTAGTGCCACTCGCCGTCGTCGGGCAGTTCCTTGGCGAAGGCCACTTTCAGCAGTTCACGTGGCTGGTAGGAGCGGAACCGCGCCGCGCCGCGCCACCGGTTGGTCGAGTAGCCCGGCTCGCTCATGTAGTCGTACAGATGGCTGGTGTGGTTGAGGAGCCGGCGGACCGTGATGCGGTCCCCACCCGGGACCAGGCCCGGCACGTACTGGTCGACGGGATCGTCGAGCCGCACCTTGCCCTCGTCGACGAGCTGGAGCACCACGGTCGCGACGAATGTCTTGGTGACACTGCCGATCCGGAAGTACCCGTTGGGCGAGGGTCGCCCGCCGCGCTCGATGTCGCGCACTCCCGCGGCGCCGGACCAGGTCCGCCCTCCGTCGGAGACCCGCGCCAGAGCGGCGGTGGCCCCCTTGCCGTCCACGATCTTCTCCAACTCGGGGCCCACCCCGGCGCCCTGACCACCCGTCGCAACAGTTACCGCTACCAGCGCGTTCATCAGCATCTGCATCATGGGGCTCAACGCTAGGGAAGGCCGACCCGCGGCAGAATGAGGTGCTCTGCCTTGTTGCCCTGCGGAAAACCGCAGGCCGGCACGGGCAGATCACCTGCCGCCCGACGCCTGGCGTCCGGCAACTCGGCGGCGTGCCCGGCGTTCACGCACCGGACGACGTCGAGTGTACGGACACGCGGATGGCCCCGGCCACGTCATCGGGGCCGGGGCCACACACAAGGAGAGGTCAGGCGGCGATCGGGGAGTACGCGGCCGCGTCACCCTTCAGCACGACGCTGGGCCGGCCGTCCACGCCCACTGGCACGTCCCCCGCGATCGTGACCCGATGCAGCCGCCTCGGACGGTCGCCGAAGTCGTGCACCACCCGGTGCTGCGTCGCCCGGTTGTCCCAGATGGCGACGTCGCCGGGCGCCCAGCGCCAGCGCACCGTGTTCTCCACCTCGGTGACGTGCTCCTGGATCAGCCGGATGAGCGAGGAGGACGTGTGCGCCGACAGCCCCACCAGCCGCTTGGCGAAGTCCCCGAGCAGGATCGAGCGCTCGCCGGTCTCCGGGTGCACCCGCACCACGGGGTGCTCGGTCTCGAACACCGTGGAGGCGAACACGTCGGCCTGCCTCCGTGCCCGCTCGGGATCGTCGGAGGCGGCGATGCGGGCGTAGTCGTGCTGGTTGGTGTGTACGGCCCGCAGCCGGTCGAGCAGATCCCGCAGCTCGGCGGGCAGGTGCTCGTACGCGGCCACGGTGTTGGTCCACAGCGTGTCGCCGCCGGCCTCCGGAACGGTGACGGCCCGCAGCACCGACGCCAGCGGTGGCCGGTCCACGAACGTCACATCCGTGTGCCAGCGGTCCACCTTCTGGCCGCTGCTGTAGTCGAGGTCGAGAACGTGGTCGTTCCCGTCGAGCGAGGGGACGGTCGGGTGCGCGGCGGTCGGTTCGCCGAGCAGCCGGGCGAAGGCCACCTGGCTCCGCTCGTCGAGATGGTCTTGCCCGCGGAAGAAGACCACCTTGTGGCCGAGCAGCGCCAGGCGGATCTCCGCGACGACGTCGGCAGGCAGATCGCCGCCGAGCCGCACGCCGGAGATCTCGGCGCCTATCCGGCCGGCGACGGGGACGATGGACAGGGATGACATGGGATTCTTCCTTCCGTAAGAGGGTTTGCCGTCGATCGGAAGGAAGGACAGAGCGCGCTGGCCACGCGGCAGAAGTCCACGTGGCCCCGGATGGTCAGAGCCGTGGTCGTCACGCTCCCAAACGTAGATCGCCCCACCCGTAAAGTCAACTCAATTGGTAGGCAATTAGGGTAATGCTGGGCTGCGCAGCCGATCGATCACCGACAGGGCGCATGCCCCTCACGGCTGTTCGCGGCGCCAAGGATCGTGGCCTCGTCAGTGGGTACGGGTTTCCTCCGGAGCCAGGAGCGTCTCGTAATGAGCCGAGCGCTCATCGAAGCGAGCCAGTACAGCACGAGCCTCGGGTGGGACGTGCGCGACCTCGTAGTCATCGCCGGTGAACGCTTTGATGTTGTCGATCGAGTCGAACAACATGATCGTGGAGAACTCGACCTCGCCGTCCTCGAGCGTACGGCGCAGCAGGTAGGCGCCCTGATACCCCTCGAGACCACGGCCGGCGATGGCCGGCAGTACCTCCGTGCTCACAACACGCTGATACGCGTCGGCGTTCTCGGGTGTGGTCCACCCTTTCCATACACGTGCAATCATGACCGAAACCCTTCGTCTATGCCTGACGGCTACATTCCCGGTTCTTCTCGGCTCGTCTGTGTGGGCGGCGATGAGCCGGTCGTTGTTGTGGGGGTGCGCGTGCCGGAGCCGCCCCCTGGGCGTCAGCTCGTGCTGAGTGGTGCGCTCTCCTCGGCGTCGAGCTGGTGGTCCGCCCAGATGTAGCTCTCGGGAAGCAGGTCTGTGACGGGCACCATCCGGAGGCCGTCCTTTGTCCCGACGATGATCTCGAGGGCTGGGAAATAGTCAAGAAGGACCTGGCGGCAGCGGCCACAGGGAGGCACGACGCCTCGGTCGCGGTCACCCACGGCGACGACGGTGTCCAGGTCATAGGCACCCTGGGTGGCAGCGGTGCCGATCAGGACCAGCTCCGCGCAGGGGCCTCCGGTGAAGTGATAGGCGTTCACCGCAGTGATGATCCGGCCGTCTCGGGCGCGGGCCGCGGCCGCCATGGTGTGGTTGTCGCCCCGGCAGCGGGTGGCCGCGACGTGCGCGGCTGCCCGGATCAGTTCGTGGTCGACACGGTCGGTCTGTGCGGTCATCTTCCCTGCCTCTTGTACGGTCAGGCGACGTTGGAGCGTAGGCGCCGGTCGTCGACGTGGCGGTCTCGCCAGATGGGGTAGCGGCGGATCATGCTGCCCTGCTGGCGATCTCGATGTTGTTCGCCGCGGCCCGGGTGCCGACCCGCCGGCAATTCTGCCCTGTCGGCCCGACGTGTGCGCATGTGGACCGGCCACGCCGAGTTCGGCGTGGCTCGGTTCACGCTCCACCTGATGTACGACCCTTTCAAGGCGTACAGGTCCCCCGTCTACTGAGCCGGCTTGGCCTTGGCAGCCGCCCCGGCCTGCCCACCGCAGAACACCTCCTGGACGAGCCCGTCCACCAGCTTCTGGAAGTCCTTGGCCGGGCCCCTGGTGGCCTCGTCCACCCAGGTCACCGAGGCGGTCAGGGTCTTGCTGCCGGCGACGAGGGCTCCCATGCGGCGCAGCGGCTGTTCGTCGGTGAGCAGTTCCTGGAAGACTTCCCGGAGCGCTTCGGCGGCCGTATCGTGCCCGCGCCGCAATGCGACCTGGGCTCGGGTGTGCAGCATGGTTCAGCAGCCAGCATCAGGCCGGTCGGACCGGCACCCACAATGATCACATCGCCGGCAGGGACCTGCGCAGATGTACGTGATCATGATCGAACGCCTCGCGCAGGCCGGCCGGTTCGTCATAACCGCCCCGCCGTACCCGAACGCCCTGCGGGGCCCGCGCCGGTCCGCCACCCCCGGTCGCCGGTTCGCGGACGGGCCTTTGGGATACTCCCGCGCATGAGTACAGACGCGGCGCAGCACGGGATCGGACCAGGCCACCCTGTGCCGACCTGGACGCTGCGTCGCGCGGAGCCGGAAGACGTCGAGCCGATCGCGGAGCTGCGCGCGACGGTCCTGCGCGCCGACCTGCAGCGGCTGGGCCGCTTCGACGAGCACCGGGTCCGCCAGCGGTTCCGGGACTCCTTCTCCCCGGACCACACGTCGATCATCGAGGCGGGCGGCGGCTTCGCGGGCTGCGTGACATTGCGCCCGGCCGAGGACGGATGGTGGCTGGAGCACTTCTACCTCGCCCAGGATCTCCAGGGCCGCGGCCTCGGCTCGGCCGTGCTGCGGGAGCTGCTGGGACGGACGGACGCCGAACGCGCGACCGTCCGGCTGAACGTCCTGCGGGGGAGCGCGGCGCAACGGCTGTACGAACGCCACGGGTTCACGGTGGAGACCCAGGACCCGGTCGACGTCTTCATGGTGCGGCAGCCGGTGGCGAACACCCCAGGAAAGTGAGAGCCCGGGGCCCGAGCGGTCAGTAGGTGCTCGATCTCTGACCTGCGGGTAAAGACGCGGCCGCGCCTGGTGCGGCGGCAAGCCAAGAGCGAGAGCGAAGTGTCCCCGGGGCGGTCGGTCGCACGCGAGGCAGCGGTCTGCGAGGAACACCGACACCCATATCATCAGAGATGATCTCGTTTGATACTGTATTATCTGAAATGAAATGCGACTCAGCGCTGTGGAGCGAGAGGACGGACCATGAGCGTTGCCTACCGCCGGAGATCGACCTCCTCGGCATTCGCGGTTTCAGCGAGGCCGACTCGCCGGGTGGTCACGGCCATGAGAGGCGTCGAGCCATGACGGGCGACGAGGAAACGCGCCCCCCGTCGCCGAGCCGGCCTGACGGGGGCCCGAAGCCGGTGGGCCTGCGCGCCCTTCCCCGTCCCGTGGCGGTGGTGGTAGGGGGCGGCGGAGTGCTCGGAGCCGCGCAGGTCGGGCTCGGGTACGCGTTGGAGCAGCGAGAATTCGTCCCGGACCTGATCGTCGGAACCTCGGTGGGCGCCCTCAATGGAGCCATCGCAGCCGCCCACCCCGGCAAGGCCGCACCGTGGCTGGACCACGTGTGGACCCACGTGCGTCGCCGTGAGGTGTTTCCGCTCGACGTCCTGTCCGCGCGGGCGAGCCTCTTCGCCGATCGCGGCCTGCGCAGGCTGATCGCCCGGGCCGAGCTGCCGTCGCGAATCGAACAACTGGAGGTCCCCTTCATCGCGGTGGCCATGGATCTTGCCACCGGCGCTCAGGCGCTGCTCGACCACGGAGATCTCGAGTCCGCGCTGCTGGCCAGTGCGGCCATTCCGGGGGTCCTGCCCCCGGTGCATCGGGAAGGCCGGACGCTCGTCGACGGCGGCGTCGTGGCCTTTGTCCCAGTACGAGCGGCCCTGCAGGCAGGGGCGGCCAGCGTGGTGGTGCTGTCGACGGGGCCGCAGAGCTGGCCGCCGAGCTCACCCATCCCGCCCCTGCGGGCCCGCGCGGTCGTCGCCAGGGCAGGGCTGCTGCTGTTGCACCAGCAGATCGAGCGCGACCTGCACGAGGTGTCCAGACAGATTCCGACCGTCGTGCTGCCGACCGGTGTCGAGACCTGGCCCGCCCCGTGGGACTTCGGCCAGTCCCGGCGGCTGATCACCACTGCTTGCCTCACAGCGGGCCGCTTCATCGATGAGCTGTGCGTCAACGGGTGCGGCCTGTATCAGGTCGACGATCCCCCGGCGACATCGGCCGGCCAGGGCAAGGCACGCACCGCCGTAGGGGAGGCCGACTGATGAGCACCATCGCGTTCCTCAACATCACCATGCATGGGCACGTCAACCCGACGCTTCCGGTCGCAGCCGAGCTTGTCCGCCGTGGCCACTCCGTCACGTATCACACCTCGCCCGCGTTCGCGAAGAAGATCGAGGCCACCGGCGCGACCGTCTGCCTCTACCCCGGGGATGATCCCCCGCTCCCCGATCCGCCGATTCCGCTCACGATGCTGGACGGGCTTGCGCGCACCTCCGTCGGTCTGCTGCCTGCTGTGCTTTCCGACCTACGTCGCATCCGGCCTGATCTGATCGTCCACGGCGCCGCCTGCCCCTGGGGCGCGGTCGCCGCCCGAGAACTCGAGGTGCCGGCGGCAGCGACGTTCACCACGTTCGCGTTCAACCGGTATGCGCCCAGCCCCACCCGCGCCTCCTGGGAACTGCTGGCCACGTCGGCGACCCGGCCCCGCAACGTCCAGGGCTATCTGCGGTCGCGGTGGGAGCTGCACCGCCGCTACGACACCCGCGGGTTGCCCCTGCTCGACCTGGCGAACATACGCCAGCCGCTCAACCTGGTCTTCACCTCGCGGGCATTCCAGCTCGGCGTCGACGCCTTCGACCAGTCCTACCAGTTCATCGGCCCAAGCATCGGCGCCCGTCTACCCGACCCGTCGTTCCCGGCCGATCGCCTGAAAGCCCCGGTGCTGTACGTCTCGATGGGGACGCTGGTCAATGCCGGTCCACGGCTGCTGAGCACCTTCGCCACCGCGCTCGCGCCACTGGGCGGCACCGTGGTCATCTCCACCGGGAAGACCGATCCAGCCGCGCTGGATCCGCTGCCGGAAAACGTGCTCGCTCGCCGCTTCGTACCGCAACCCCAGGTGCTGGCCCGCGCTGCGCTGTTCGTCACTCACGGTGGGATGAACAGCGTCAACGAGGCTCTGCACGCCGGGGTCCCGATGCTGGTGATCCCGCACGGAGCGGATCAGCCACTGGTGGCCCGGCGGGTGGTCGAGCTCGGCGCCGGCCTGTCGATCCGCACCCAGGACGCCGCCGCGGGACCCGTGAACGCCCTCGCCCGGCGGCTGCTCGACGAACCCGGCTTCCGGGCCGCGGCGGGCACCTTGCAGGTCGCCCAGCGCGAGGCGGGCGGGTATCTGCGCGGTGCCGACGAACTCGAACGCTACCTCCACCGGGTCGGCCGGGCCGGTCGGCCGGCTACGGCAGATTCGCCACAGGAGCGCTGACCGATGTCATCCATCGTCGCCGTCCTGCTGCTGCTCGCCGGGCTGTCCGAGGCCGCCGGGCGGATCCTGCCCCTGGTAGCCAGCCGACCCATCGACTCGCGGTCCCGTGCGGTCCTGCTACTGCTGTTCGGCGCCGTGGTCGAGGGCGCTGTGTTCGCGCTGTGGCCACTGACCGCATGGACCGTCGCCGAGCTGGTGCTGTCCCCTCCGCTGTCCGGCGTCGCCACGTTGACCTGGACACCCGGCCTGGTCGCCCCGCTGCTGCTCGCCGCCGTCCTCGCGTTCCCGCTGCTCGGGCCCTTGCTGCACCTGCTGCTCTTCGTGGGGGTCGGGGCCGGCCTCGTCGCCCCGCTCTCCGCGACAACCGGGGTGGGCTGGTGGGCTGCCGCGGGCTGCGTGGCCGTCGCCGGAGCCGGGCTGGCCGCCGCCGTCGACGTTGTCCGGCGCCTGGTCGCGAAGATCAGCGGCGCCGGGGCACGGGAACTGATCACATGATCGAGTTCCCGCTCCTTGTCCTGGTGCTCGGCCCGGTCCTGCTCGCCGAAGCTCTGCTCGCCCGCTACGAGGTGATGGCCTACACGGCCGGCTGGCGGACTCCTACCACCCAGCTCCCCCACGGCATGCCCTACGCCCGGGGCGCGGACCCCGACCGCCCTCCGGACGCCTTCCTGGTCTATCTGGACGGCATCGGCAAACGTCGCTTCACCGACACCCGGGACGGGGGCCAGCTGGTCAAGGCCCTGATCGCCAAAGCACCGGAACTGAGGGTGCTGGGGCAGGTGCAACCCTACTCTCCACTGGCCGACCCGCTCGTCAACCGGCCTGTGTGGGAGTGGCTTCGCCACCACATCGGGCTCCTGCTCTTCCTGCACAACGTCATGCAGATCTTTGTCGCTGCCGACCACCGGTACCGTCCCCTGTACAACCGCGCCGTGGGTGCCCAGATCGCCAAGCAACTGCGCCTGGCCGGTTACCGGCCCGACAGCGGCGTACCCGTGGTGCTGCTCAGCTACAGCGGTGGCGCCCAGGTCGCCACCGGCGCGGTTGAAGAACTGCACACCCAGCTGCGTGCCCCGCTCCTGTTGATCACTCTCGGTGGCTTCCACAACGGCGCCAACGATCTCACCCACGCCCATCATCTGCATCAGCTCACCAGCGACAGCGACTGGATCGAGCGGCTCAGCACCTGGATCTTCCCTCAGCGGTGGCGGCTGTTCCGCCGCAGTGGATGGAACCGGGCCGTCCGCGCCGGAAAGATCACCGCACACGGGCTCGACCCGGCCACCCATATGGGGCGGCGCAGCTACATCAGCCCGGACGCGCAGCTACCCGATGGACGCAGCTACCTCGACCGCACCGCCGACGCTGTGGTCGCACTCATTCGGCTCCACTGCGGCGCGACCGCTGCGCCCGCCCACCCTCCAGGCGCCTACCCGGTCAGCTGGAGGGTTTGAGGGTGTGGGCGATGTTGAGCCAGGTGGTGACGTCCGAGGCGGTGAAGTGGCGGATGGCCCAGTCCACCATGCGCAGGCTCATGTGTGCCCAGCAGGCCAGGGCCGCCGCCGGGTCCGGGGCGTGCGTCTGGAGGGCGGGGGTTCGGCGGGCCAGGTCGGGGGCGCGGTGGGTCAGGTCGAAGCGGAGGGTGAACAGGTCGAAGTCCGCGTGGCCGCGGGTGGCGCCGTCCCAGTCGATCACGCCGGTGACCCTGCCCGCCGCGTCCACCAGGACGTTCTCCGGGTGGAAGTCGGTGTGGACCAGGTCGTCGCCCTCCAGGGTGTCCGGGAACGCCCGGCCGATCTCCTCCACCTGGTCGAGCAGGTGGCGGGTGCGGCGGTCGTACGCGCGCAGCGGGCCGTGCAGGCAGAAGCCCGGCCCGTCCGCGCGCAGGTGGAGCCGGAGTGCCGGCAGGTCGGTGCGGCCGGCGAGCACGCCGCGGCACCGCCGGTTGATCTCCAGCATGTCCCGTACGGTCGCCGCCGTGGGGAGGCGTGCGATGGTGCCGGGGAGCAGCTCCTGGACGACGACCGGTGGGTGGACCAGCTCGTAGCGCGGCGCCGGGACGCCTGCCGCCCGCGCCACCGACAGCAGTTCGCTCACGTCGGGGCCGCGGGTCAGGACCGAGAGGTGGCCGTCGGGCCAGCGTACGTAGGCGGCGCCCACCTGGCCGCCGGGACAGGGGCTTTCGTAGGTAAGGGGTACGGGCAGTTCGGTCAGGTGCTCGTGGATGTCGAGTCGCGGTACGGGGGGAAATGTCACAAATGCCTCATATGTCGATAGGGGTGCCGGGGCACAGAAGTATGCCTGACCGGCCCATCCGAACGCGCGACGTATTAGCCTGATAATCGCATCCCGCATTTATCCGGCTGGGAGGGCGAATGAAGACCGATCCCGTTGTTCTGCTGACGGCGGTGTTCAGTCTCGTTCTCGGTCTCGGCGCCTTCGCCTGGCAGTGGCGTGCGCCGGACGGCGGAAACGAGCGGGTGCACATGATCTCCTGGACCCTGCTCGCCCTCTTTCCCGTCACCCTGCTGTTCTCATTCTTCCCGCAGAGCCAATTCTCCGCCGAGATCAAGGGCGCCACGATGACGGGCGCCGTCGGGCTGTGGGCGTTCATCTGGTGGTACGGGCTGCGTTCCCTGCGCACCGCGGGCCGGGCGGACGAATACCGGAAGGAGCTCCGCGAGCTGCGCGAGCAGGTCGACACGCAGGCCAAGGTGCGCCGGCCGCGGCCCATCGAGGAGACGCGCACGTACGAGTACGCCGTCCCCGGCCGGCCCGCCCGGCGGCTCACGCTCATCACCGGCGACCTGCGCAACGTCAAGGACGTGGACGTCTGGGTGAACTCCGAGAACACCGACATGCAGATGTCCAGGTTCCACGAGCGGTCGATCTCCGCCGTGATCCGGTACGAGGGCGCGCGGCGCGACCCCCTCACCGAGCGGGTGGTCGAGGACTGCGTGGCAGACGAGCTCGGCCGGCGCGTGGGCGCCAACGTTCCGGTGGAGCCGGGGACCGCCATCGTGACCGGCCCGCACCAGCTCGCCGAGCGCAACGGCGTCATGGGCATCGTGCACGCCGCCGCCGTCCACGGGGCCGCGGGCGTCGGGTACCGCCGGGTGGACGACCTCGGCACGTGCGTGCGCAACGTGTTCATGAGGGCCGAGGAGATCGCCGGCGGCGGGCGGCGGGCCGGCTCGATCGTGTTTCCCATCTTCGGGACCGGCGAGGCGGCGGCCGACATCGAGTCCACGGTCCAGAGCATGCTGACGGCCATTGTCGCGCACCTGACCGACAGCCGCCCGCAGCACGTCGAAAGCGTCTATTTGCTGGCCTACACAGACGCGGAATTGGCGGTCTGCGAAAAAGCACTTGACGCGTGCCCGCATATCTCTCCGGCCGGGAAGGCCGGGAAGAAACGTACGCGCCAAAAATAGGTGTCGCGCGGCGGGCCCGATTCCTTAATCTCGATGACGTGGACACCCCGACTCTTCTCCAGCATTTCAGGACGCATGACACCCCTTTGGTCCTGTCCAGGGGCGGCGATCCGGCCTGGGACGACGCGGAGCTCCACCGGAGTGCCCGGCTGAGCGACCCGGAGGGATACGCGCTGCTGGCGCTGGTGCCCGGTGTGCTCCCCTGGCAGCGGGCCCGCGTGCTGCTGTGCACGCTGGCCGCCTCGCAGGACGGCCTGGACGAGCGCACCCGCGCGACCCTGGCCAAGGTCACGAAGGCGCTCATGTTCGGCCTGCCGCCGGCCCACGCCGTCACCGCGCTCCTGGCGCTGCGGCGGCTGCGTGCCAACCACAAGCACACCACGCGGGCCGTCGTCACGTTCGTCCTGGAGCACCCGGACGCCGACGCGCTCATCGAGGCCCGCCGGCCGGCGCTGGTCGACTGCTTCGAGCACGCGCTCGGCAAGGCGACCGCCCGCGGGTGCGCCCGCCTGATCGCCGAGGGCGACACCGGTTCCGGACGGCTGCGCAGGAGCCTGCTGCGCTTCACCTCCGACCCGGCCGCGGCGATCGAGCGGGTGCGCGCGCTCTACGCGCCCGGCACGTACGGCGCGGTGGCCCCGCAGGAGCCGCCCGCGCGGCTCGACCCGGTCAGGGAGCACCCGGCGATCGTGACCCCGACCAACCGGGGCGACATCGCGGCGACGCTGGTGCACCTCTACCGGGGCGGACCGGCGGCCGAACTGCGCCCCGCGCTGGCGGGCTACGTGGCCGAGGCGACGCGCGGGCTGCCGCGCCTGGCCGGGCACGTGGCCGTGGTGCTCGACGCGTCCGGCTCCATGCGCGGGTACGGCGAGCGCGAGTGGGCGGTCATGTCGCAGGCCGCGGCGCTGAGGCTGGTCCTGGGCGAGGTCTGCGAACGCCTCACGGTGATCGAGACCGCCGCCGACGGCGCCACCGACCTGGCGACCGGGCTGCTCGACGCCCTGGACACCCGTCCCGACCTGGTGGTGATCGTGACCGACGGCTACGAGAACCTCATGCCGGGCGACCTGGCCAGGGTCGCGGCCACGCTGCCCCGCGCCGGCGTCACCACTCCGGTGGTGCTCTGCCAGGCCACGTTCACCGGCGGCGACGACCTGACCCTGCGCGACCCGGCGCCGGTGCTGCCGCGGCAGCCGTTCTGGCATCAGGACGACTTCGCCGGGCTGCTGCCGTGGCTGTTCGGCCACTGCGCGCCCGGCCGTGACTGGATCCGTACGGCCATGCTGAGCCGACTCGAAGGCGGACTCGAAGGTCGGCTGGAAGGAGGACGCACATGACCGCACTCGAGACGCTCCTGCCCGCGCCGCTCGACCTGCGCGGCTATCGCGCGGGCACGCCGCAGCGCGGCGGAGCGCTGACCATGGTGCCGATCTGGGGCCCCGAGCGGCCCGGCATCGTGCCGCCCCGCTCCGGGCTGAAGCTCGAACGGGTCGTCGGGTATGGCCGGGTCGAGCTGCTCAACGGCGCCCGCGAGGGTGTGGCGATCGTGCCCCTGCACATCGGCTACATCCAGGACGCCGCCCAGAACCACGCCCTGTGCTCCGCGGCGCTGCTGGGCGCCGGGCAGACCAGGCGTTTCGACGACGCGTGCTGCGTCCAGTCCGGCCAGGGCGGCTACCTGGAGGGCCGCGACCAGTGGTTCTTCGTGCTGCCTGCCGAGCTGCGGGCCAGGGCGCTGGAGCTGCGCGGGAAGCGCGACTACGCCAAGCTGTGGGCGGACATCTCCGCGCTCAACGCCGCGTGCGGGCTGCCCTCGCGCGGGCACCTGGAGCAGATCCTGTCGCGCAAGCGGGCAATGCTGACCCAGTTCCAGAGCCGGTTGGAGCTGATGCCGGGTCAGCTCGGCGCGCTGTTCTTCGTCGGTGAGAGGTTCGCGGGGCTGGAGCTGGCGCCCGACCCGGCGTACTTCGCCGAGCTGTGGATGGCGCTGGTCTGCTTCGCGTACGGGGTTGCCGCCTGGCGGGCCGAGCCCGAGCGGGCCGGCGCGGAGCCGTACGACGCCGGCAGCCTGGCGGAGCTGCGCGCGGAGCTGGCGCGCGACCGGGCCGCGCGTCAGGCCGAGGTGGCCTCCTGGCTGCCCACGCCGGCCGGTGACGTGCGCATGGTCGAGGAGGAGCGCTACCTCGACCTGCGGCTGTCCACCGTGACCGGCGGCGGGCTGGCCGGTCAGGTGGTCACCGAGCACGGGCGGCCGGTGTACGCGTCCCTGTTCGCCGGCCGGTAAATCCGGTTGCGGCGGCAGCGGGGCGGCAGGTTGAATGATCAGTGCGGGAACTGCGCCGGGCGCGGCGGGCTGAACCCCTCATGCCATGTAAGGGCGTCGTTCTGAGAACGGCTCCATGGTTCGCCGAGGCGCCGGCCACCGGTCCCGCACTGAGATCTTGCCAGTCACCTGACTCGGTGTTACCTCTTGCGAGATGCGTGCAATCCGCGCATCCCCGAGACGCAGGAGGGAACCGTTGTCCTGGTTACGCAGCGCACTCGTCGCCGTCGCGCTCGTCGCGTCGGCACTACCCCTCGCCGGGCCCGCTCTGGGCGAACCCGGCGGGCAGACCCCCGTACATGACTTCCAGGCCGAAGAGCACGGCAAGCCGGACGTGGACAACCGGCAGGGCAGGGTCGCCCCGCCCGCCGGACTGAACGCCCGCAGCGCCGGGGCCGCGGCCGAGATCCGCTGGAACGCTCTCGGCACCCCGGCCGCCGTCACCAGCGCCGAACCGCTGGCCGAGGGCCTCGGGTCCGACCCCGAGCAGGCCGCCCGGACCTACCTCAAGGACAACCCCGCCGTCTTCGGCCTGTCCGCGCAGGCGGTGGACGCGCTGGAGCGGGTCGCGGTCAACCCGATCGGCGCGGGGCACGCCGTACTGCTGCGGCAGCGCTTCGGCGACCTGCCGGCCGGCGTGGACGGCCTCGTCGCGATCGGCGTGGTGAACGGCCAGATCAGGCACGTCACCTCCTCGCTGTCCCGCGAGACGGAGGCGCCCCCGGCCGCGACGATCACCGCGCAGCAGGCGCTGGAGATCGCGGCCAGGGACGGCGGCGTCGACCTGGCCACGGCGACCACGAAGCAGGCCACGCCGGTGGCGGTGCCCGCTCCCGACGGGGTGCACAGCGCGTACCAGGTGGTCCTGATCGGCGGCTCGCGCGGCGAGGCGGCGGGATACACGACGCACGTGGACGCGGTCAGCGGCGCCATCCTCGTACGGGAGAACCTGGTCGACCACTTCGACCCCGAGAACCCGCGCTGGGAGGCCTTCCCGGCGAACCCCCGCGACGACTACTCCTCCCGCGACACCCGCCAGACCTGGTGCTTCGCGGCGGGCCCCGGCTGCGACTACGTGACCGGCGGCGATCCGGCGACCGGCAAGGCCTGGGACGTCGACCACACCACGGACGCCTCGACGAACACCAGCGCCGGCAACTCGACCAAGACGACCGAGAACCGGGCGAGCGGCGACCCGTTCACCGTCGGGACCCGCACCAACGCGCTCACCCCGAGCAGGAACTACCTCTTCCCGTGGAAGAACGCCTGGTACGAGTCCAAGTGCGACCCGGCGGCATTCGACCAGGACGGCGAGAACGACCTGGAAGCCGCCATCGCCAACCTGAACGCCATGCACAACCGCATGCACGACTGGAGTTACCGCCTCGGCTTCACCGAGACGGCCTGGAACATGCAGGCGGACAACGGCGAGCGCGGCGGCCTCGGCGGAGACCCCGAGCAGGGGAACGCGCAGGCCGGCGCGCGGGTGCTGTCCGTGCGCGACAACGCCAACCAGATCACCGGCCCCGACGGGGTCGCGCCGATCACGAACATGTACCTGTGGCAGCCGATCGCCGGCTCGTTCTACTCGCCGTGCGTGGACGGCGACTACGACATGTCGGTCATCGGCCACGAATACACGCACGCGATCTCCGGCCGCATGATCGGCGGCCCGAACGCCGGCTGGAGCGGCGCCCAGGCCGGGGCCATGAACGAGAGCACCTCCGACCTGTTCGCGATGGAGCACCTCTTCGAGTACGGCTTCCGCCCCTCCGGCCTGACCCCGTATGTGACCGGCGGCTACGTGACCGGGGACAAGGAACGCGGCATCAGGAACTACGACATGTCCAGGTCGCCGCTGAACTACAGCGACGTCGCGTACGACATCGTCGGCCAGCAGGTGCACGCGGACGGTGAGATCTGGTCGGCCACCCAGTTCGACGTGCGCGCGGCGTTCATCAAGCGGTACGGCGACGGCACGGCCAGGCAGCAGCGGGCCTGCGCGGACGGGCGGACGCCGGTCGAGCAGTGTCCGGGCAACCGGCGCTGGGCGCAGCTCTCGTTCGACGCCCTGCTGCTGATGGCCTCGGGCGCGGTCAGCTACGTCGACCACCGCGACGCGCTGCTGGCGGCCGACGCGATCCGGTTCGGGGGCAAGAACCAGGACATCATGTGGCGCGCGTTCGCCGAGCACGGCCTGGGCAAGGGCGCGGCCAGCAACGGCCCGAGCGACGCCGACCCGACGCCCAGCTTCGTCAACCCCGCGGGCAAGAACGGCTCGCTGCAGCTCAAGCCGCTGGGTGAGGCGAAGGGCGCGGCGCTGCGGCTGTACGTGGGCGACTACGAGGGCCGCGCGGTCCCGGTCGCCGACACTGACCCGGCGACGCCGCTGGGCGACACGGTGGAGATGACGCCCGGCGTGTACTCGTTCGTCGTGGCGGGCAACGGGTTCGGGCACACGAGGCTGAAGTTCGTGGTGGTGGGCGGCGTGCAGTTGCCGCTCCCGCTGCCGCTGGCCCGCAACCTCGCCTCGGCGGCGGGCGGCGCGGCGGCCACGGGCGACGGCGTCAACCAGGCCAAGCTGATCGACGAGACCGAGGCCACGAACTGGGCCTCGCTCACCGGCGCGCCCGCCGGCAAGTCGGTCGTGGTGGACCTGGCGGGTGACGCGCCGGTGAAGGTCCGGCGCGTGCAGGTGAGCGCCATGCTGCGGCCCAACGTCGGCGACGCGGCCGACCCGGGCGGGCAGAACCGGTTCTCGAGCCTGCGCTCGTTCGAGGTGCTGGCCTGCGGCTCGGGCTGCACCGACCCGGCGAACTTCACGAAGATCTACACCAGTCCCTCCGACGCCTTCAAGTCGGGACTGCCGCGTCCCCGGGGCGCCAACATGATCTTCAAGTCGTTCGACGTGCGGGACACCAATGCCACGCATCTGATGCTCCGGGTGCTCAGCACGCAGTGCACCGGCAATCCGCTGTACGCCGGTGAGCAGGACCGCGACCCGAACTCCGCGACGGACTGCGCCACGGCCAGCCCGCAGCGGGAGCAGGTGAGGGCGGCCGAGTTCCAGGCGTTCTCGCGCTGACGTTCTGACTCCGTAGTAGGGCCCGCGTCCGTGGTCAGGGCGCGGGCCTTATTGCGCCCTGGTAGTTTGAGGTCGTACTATTCGATGCAATTTAGTTTGACATCGAATTATCTGGGGGAGAAACATGCGTACCCTGATCCGTGGCGTCCGCGTCTTCGACGGCGAGCGGACCGTGCCCGCCGCCGACGTGGTGATCGACGGCGACCGCATCGGCTCACCGGAGTCCGGTCGCGCGGACGTGGTGATCGACGGCACCGGGAAGACCCTGCTGCCGGGCCTGATCGACGCCCACGCGCACGCCTTCGACGGTGACCTGGCGGAGGCGCTGACGTTCGGCGTCACCACCGAGCTCGACATGAACAACCTGCCGCCCCTGCTCGCCGCCCAGCGCCGCCAGGCCGCCGAGCGCGACGACGTGGCCGACATCCGCAGCTCCAGCATGATCGCGACCGCCCCGAACGGGCACCCGACCCAGATCATGACCGCCGACGTGCTCAAGGCCCTCGGCACGGACCGCACCCTCGACACGGTGGCCGACTCGGGCGAGGCCAAGGCGTTCGTGGAGGCGCGGCTGGCCGAGGGCGCCGACTACCTCAAGATCGCCATCGACGACGGCGGGTCGTCGGGGATGCGGCTGCCCGCCCTCGGCCCCGAGCTCGCCGCCGTCCTGGTCGAGGCCGGGCACGCCGCCGGCCTGCGGGTCATCGCGCACACGGTCACCGCCAGGGAGGCGCTCATCGCCCTGGACGCGGGGGCCGACGGGCTGGCGCACCTGTACTCCGACGTGGACGAGGAGCAGGCCGAGGAGACGGCGGCCAGGATCGCCTCGTACGACGCGTTCGTGATCAGCACGATCACGTACATCGAGGCCGTCACCGGCGACCCGAACGGCCAGGAGCTGCTGCGGGACCCGCGGATCGCCGCGCGGATGTCGGACCGCTCGAAGGCCACGTTCGGCCGGGAGCGGGCGGACCTCCCCATGCACTCCCAGGGCGTCATGAACGCCGCGCACGCGGCCGCGGCCCTGCGCCGGGCGGGGGTGCCGGTGCTGGCGGGCACGGACTGCACCCCGTTCGGGCCGGTGCACGGGGCGGGCCTGCACCACGAGCTGCTCCTGCTGACGGAGGCGGGCTGGACGGCGGAGCAGGCGCTCGCGGCGGCCACCGGCACGACGGCCCGCCTCTTCGGCCTCACCGACCGGGGCCGCGTCGCCCCTGGCCTGCGAGCTGACCTGCTGCTCGTCAACGGCGACGCGACCACGGACATCACGGCGACCCGGGACATCGTCGAGGTGTGGCGCGGCGGCGTACGCCGGTGGGCGCGCTGACGCGGCCGCGGGCGGTGAGTCCTAGGTGAGTTCCAGGCCGCCGTCGACGGTGAGGACCTGGCCGGTGATCCAGGTGGCGGTGGGGTCGGCGAGGTGCACGATTACTCCCGGCGTCGTAGTCCGGCCGGTCGTTGATCCCGGTGGGGTAGCGGCAGATCACTCCGCACGTAGGACGCCCCCCGGACGGTGGCTGGACGACAATTCCGGCCATGAGAGCCCCAGCCGGCCCTGCCCGGAGCGGCGACAGCCTGACACGGCTGCTGCGCCCGTACGGGTGGAGTTTCGCCGCCGTCGTCGTCCTGCAGGTGATCGGTGCCGTCGCGGGCCTGGCGCCGCTGCTCGCGGTCGTCGAGCTGGGCCGCACCCTGCTGTCGCCCGGCCCGGCCGATCACGGTCATGTCTGGTCCGTCGTGGTCGCGGGTGCGGCCGGCCTGTTCGTCCGGCTGCTGTTCACGGCCGCGTCGTCCGGCATCGGGCACATTCTGGACGGCCAGGTGCAGCTGTCGTTCCGCCGGCTGCTGGCCGCGCGGCTGGGGCGCGTGCCGATCGGCTGGTTCGCCCGGCGCCGGACCGGCGAGCTGGCGAAGGTCGTGGGCGAGGACGTGAGCGCCGTGCACCCCTTCATCGCCCACACCCCGGGCGAGCTCGTCGCCGCGTTCGTGGTGCCGCTGGTGTCGTTGGTCTACCTGTTCACCGTCGACTGGCGGCTCACGCTGATCACGCTGGCGCCGGTCGTGCTGGCGGTGGCGCTGGTCCCGCTGATGATGACCCCGGCCCGGCTGCGGGAGCAGGAGGAGTTCGACGCGGGGATGGGGCGGATCGCGAGCTCGGTCGTCGAGTTCGTGCAGGGTATCTCGGTGGTCAAGGCGTTCGGCGGATCCGAGCGCGCCCATCACAGGTTCCGCACGGCGGTGGACGATTTCGTCGTCACCTTCTTCCGGTGGGTGCGCGGTCTCGCCCCGATCGCCGCGGGGATGCAGTTGGCGCTGTCGCCGCCGTTCGTGCTGCTGGTCGTGCTGATCGGCGGTGCGGCGCTGATCGCGGGCGGTGGCCTGGCCCCGGCCGACCTGCTGCCCTTCCTGCTGCTCGGCCTGGGCCTGACCGCCCCGGTGGCGGCCCTCGGCCACGGCTTCGACGACTTGCAGGCCGCCCGGCGCGCGGTCGGCCGGATCCGGGACGTGCTCGCGGTGCCGTCGCTGCCCGAGCCCGCGCATCCGCGCGCACCGCGGGGGCACCGGGTGGAGCTGCGTGACGTTCGATTCGGTTACGAGCGAGCGGAGCACGAGGTGCTGCGCGGGATCGACCTGGTGCTCGAACCCGGGACGGTCACCGCGATCGTCGGGCCGTCGGGCAGCGGGAAGTCCACGCTGGTTCAGCTGCTGCCGCGGTTCTTCGACCCGACCAGCGGCTCGGTCGTCCTGGGCGGTGTCGATCTGCGCGAGCTCGGCAGCGAGGAGCTGTATCGGACGGTCTCCTTCGTCTTCCAGGACGTTCGCCTGCTGCGCGCGTCCGTCGCGGACAACATCGCGCTGGCGGTGCCGCACGCCGGCCCCGAGGACGTGGTCCGCGCCGCCCGGCTCGCGAACATCCATGATCGGATCCTTGAGCTGCCGCGCGGATACGACACGGTGATCCATGAGGAGGCCGGGCTGTCGGGCGGCGAGGCACAGCGGATCTCGATCGCGCGCGCACTGCTCGCCGCCACGCCCGTTCTGGTGCTCGACGAGGCGACCGCCTTCGCCGACCCGCCCACCGAACAGGCCGTGCGCCGGGCCCTGGCCACGATGGCGGGAGATCGCACGGTCCTGGTCATCGCCCATCGCCTGGAGACGGTCGCCGACGCCGACACCGTCGTGATGCTGGAGAACGGGTCGATCGTCGAGCGCGGCAGGCCCGCCGAGCTGCTGGCGAGGAACGGAAAGTTCGCCGCGTTCTGGCGAACCCGACGGTCGGCGGTCGCCGACGGCGTACAACGAGGAGACGATCCCCGATGATCCGAATGCTGCTGCGCGTGCTCGGACCCGAGTACGGCCGGCCCGTGCGCCGCACCGTGGCCCTGATGACGGCGACCGCGGTGGCCGAGGGGTTGTCCTACGCGCTGCTGGTTCCCGTGCTTCGGGCGCTGTTCGGGAGCACGCCCGCGGACGCCTGGCCGTGGCTGGTCGCGTTCGGGGCCGCGGTCGCGGTCTACGCGGCGCTGCGCTATCTCAGCGACCTGTCCGGTTTCCGCGCAGGGACCGTGCTGCTGCGCGGCATGTACCACCGTCTCGGCGATCACCTGGCCCGGCTGCCGCTGGGCTGGTACGGCGCCGGCCGGGTCGGCGAGGTGTCCGTCCTGGCCAGCCGCGGCGTGCTGCAGGCGATGAGCGTGATCGTGCATCTGCTGGCGCCGTACATCTCCGCCTGCGTGACCCCCCTGACGATCGTCGTCGTGATGCTCGCCTTCAACGCGCAACTGGGGCTGGCCGCGCTGGTCGCCGTCCCGGTCGTGGCGGCGGTCCAGGTCTGGACGGGACGCTCGATGGCCGCCACCGACGATGACCGCCACGAACGCGACCACGAGGCCGCCGGGCGGGTCATCGAATATCTCCAGGCCCAGCCGGTGCTGCGCGCCGGCGGCCGGACCGTCGAACGCTTCCGGCTGCTCGACGACTCGCTGCGGGAGGTCCAGCGCGCCTCGCGCCGCACCACGCTGTCGGTGCTGCCCGGCGTGCTGGGCCTGGCGCTGACGGTGCAGGCGATGTTCACCGCGCTGCTGGTCCTGGGCGCCTACCTGGCGCTCGGCGGTGACATCGGCGCGGCGGAGGTGCTGTCGATCCTGGTGCTCGCCGCCCGCTGCGCCGATCCGCTGCTGTCGCTGGCGGACCTCGGCGGCAAACTGCGCGGCGCGCGTTCCGAGCTGGCGAGACTCGACATGGTGTTACGCACCGAGCCGCTGCCGGAACCTCGCGAACCGATCCGGCCGGCGGGCCATGACCTGGAGCTCGACTGCGTCACCTTCCGGCATGGCGACCGTACGGTGATGGACGGGGTGTCGTTGTCCGTGCCGGAGGGTCAGCGGCTCGCCGTGGTCGGACCGTCGGGCTCGGGCAAGAGCACGCTGCTGCAGCTGCTCGCGCGCTTCTACGACGTGGACGCGGGCGCGGTGCGGGTGGGAGGCGCGGACGTACGCGCGATCGACACGGAGGCGCTGATGGCGCGGATCGCCATCGTCTTCCAGGACGTCTATCTCTTCGACGGCACGATCGAGGAGAACGTACGTCTCGGCCGTCCCGACGCCGACGAGGCCGAGGTGCGGGCCGCGGCGACCGCGGCGCGGCTGGACGAGGTGGTCGAGCGGCTGCCCGGCGGATGGGCGACGGAGGTCGGCGAAGGTGGCGCGCTGCTGTCGGGCGGCGAACGCCAGCGGGTCTCGATCGCGCGGGCGCTGCTGAAGAACGCGCCCATCGTGCTGCTGGACGAGGTGACCTCCGCGCTCGACCCGGTGAACGAGGCGGCCGTCCACGAGGGCATCGAACGCCTGATGGCCGGCCGGACGGTGGTGATGGTGGCGCATCGGCTGCGGACCGTCCAGCGCGCCGATCGCATCGTCTTCCTCGACGGCGGCCGGATCGTGGAGGAAGGCGGCCACGACGAGCTCCTGCGCCGCGACGGTCGTTACGCCGGCTTCTGGAACGTCTCCCTGACACCGGCGACGGGTGAATGAGCGCGGGGTTGTCACAGAACGGCTCTCTGTCCTGTCTTTCCGTCGGACCGGACGTTCGCGGAGCGACAGGAGCGAGACCTTGCCACCAGCCGGCATCAGCATCCGGATCCGGGTCCGGATGAGCGCGCGGCCCATCGACGAGCCGCATCGTGTGTCGAGCCAGCTTGAGCTGCTGTTCGACCTGACCTTCGTGGTCGCGGTGGCGGCCGTCACCGCCGAGTTCGCGCACAGCGTCGCCGAGGGACACGGCCTGGCCGGGCTGGTGCCGTTCCTGCAGGTGTTCTTCGCGATCTGGTGGGCGTGGATGAACTTCACGTGGTTCGCCTCGTCCTACGACACCGACGACGTCCTCTACCGGCTGCTGACCCTGGTGCAGATGGCCGGCGTGCTGACCCTGGCCGCGGGGGTGCCCGCCGCGGCCACGCACTCCGACTACCGGATCGTCGCGCTTGGTTACGTGATCATGAGGATCGGGCTGGTGGCCCAGTGGGTGCGGGCCGGGTTGGAGGACCAGGCCCGGCGTCGTACCGCGCTGCGTTACGCCGTCGGGATGACCGTCGCGCAGTTGGGGTGGCTGCTGTGGCTGCTCATCGCGGAGATGGGAATCCTGTCCTCGTTCTCGGGGCTGCCGTTCTTCGTCTGCCTGGTCGTGCTGGAGCTGGCGGTGCCGTGGTGGGCGGAGCGGACCCGGGCCACGGCCTGGCATCCGCATCACATCGCCGAGCGTTATGGCCTGTTCACGATCATTCTGCTCGGGGAGAGCGTGCTGGCCGTGAGCCAGGGCGTGGCAGGGGCGCTCGAAGCGGACGGGGTCAAGGGGCCCCTGGTCGCCGTCGCCGGGTGCGGGCTGGTGCTGTTGTTCGCGCTGTGGTGGCTGTACTTCCTCGTCGAGGCGGGGGAGGGGCTGAGCGGTCGCCGCGATCGGTCGTACCTGTGGGGATACGGCCATTACGGGATTTTCGCGGCGCTGGCGGCCCTGGGCGCGGGGCTGGAGGTGGCGGTGGAGCAGAGCGGGCACGACGTCGCGGCCTCACCCCTTGCCATCGGGTACGCGGTCGCGGTTCCGGTGGGGGTGTATCTGGCGGTGTTGTGGGCGGTGCACGCGCTGGTGGCCGGCGCGCCGGTCGTCCATCCCGCCGCGGCCATGGGCTGCGTGGCGCTGATCTGGGCGCTGCCGTTCGCGGCGCCGTGGCTGGGGGTGGCGGGCGTGGTCGCGGCGATCACGGCGGTCTGCGTCGTGCTGGTCGCCGTCTCGATCATGACCGCGGCGGGGGGCCGCGGTGCGGCGCGCCGCCAGAGTCCGCAGGTCGTCGAGTCGTGAACGAGGAGGGGTCTATGGGCCTTCCGCGGCTCTCGGCGCCTCGGGCGACACCGCGGTGATCTTGGCCGGGTTCATCATCCACAGCACCTGGTCGATGCCCTGCTCCGAGGCGGTGACGGTGACGACCGCGAACACCTCTCCGTCGCGGCTCAGCAGCGCGGCGGTCTGGCCGTTCGTGCCGGCCCAGGCCACGTCGACCCCGGCCCAGAACCGGTGGGCGAACGCCTTGTGGTACTTCGCCACCCGCGACGCGCCCACCACGGGGAAACGGGAGGCACGTACGGCGCCGCCGCCGTCGGAGTAGCTGATCACGTCCGCGGCGAAGAGCTCTTCCAGCGCGGTCATGTCGCCGGAGCGGGCGGCGGAGACGAACGCCTTCAGCAACCTGCGCTGTTCGGCTCCGGTCACGGGGGTGCGGCGTTCGACGAGCACGCGTTTGCGGGCCCTGCTGACCAGCTGGCGCACGGCCGGCTCGTTGAGCTCGATGATGTCGGCGATCTGCCGGTAGGGGTAGTCGAACGCCTCCCGCAGCACGTACGCCGCGCGTTCGGTGGGTGAGAGCCGTTCCAGGAGCAGCAGCACGGCGAACTCCAGGGCCTCGCCGCGCTCGGCGCCGAGGTAGGGATCGGCCCGGGTGTCGACGGGTTCGGGCAGCCACGGGCCGAGGTAGGTCTCGCGGCGTACGCGTGCGGACTGGGTGACGTTGATGGCCAGCCGGGTGGTCATCGTGGCCAGGAACGCGGCCGGGTTGTCCACCGCGGCGCGGTCGTGGGCCTGCCAGCGCAGCCAGACGTCCTGCACCAGGTCCTCGGCTTCGGTGACGCTGGCCAGCATCCGGTACGCGATCCCGAACAGGCGCGGCCGCACGTCGGCGAACACCGCCACCGCCTGCTCAAGATCTTTCGGACTGTCCGATCCAGGATCCGTCACTGCCATCCCCCCGCTTGACCGGTGCCACGCACTCCGTCGCCAGGCCCATTCTCCAGCCCTCCTACCCCTGGAGGTTTCGCGGTCCGCATCGAACGAATTTCGCCGCGCCTGTCACACGTACGGTCCCGGGCCCAAGGCCACGCACCCCCAGGCGGTTACCAGGTGACCGGTCAGAAGACGTTCTTCAGGAAAGGCAGCAGAGCCTCGACCGTCCGCCCGGGGAACTCCGACATCGGGTAATGGCCCGCGTCGTCGATCACGACGGCCTGCCCCCGCAGCAGCGACGCCTGGGTCCGCGCCTCCGCCGCCGGGTCGGGGAAGTCGGGGTCCTTGGCGCCCATGAGGACCAGGGCGGGGCAGCGGACCTGCGGGATGGCGTGCTCGGCGTCCGGTTCGCGGTTGAGGAGCATGGTGCGCATCGCCTCGCGCCGTTCGGGGTCGCGCAGCATGGCCACCAGCTTGGCGCGGTGTTCGGCCAGGTCGGCGGGCTTGGCGGTGCGATGCGCCGTGGCGTAGTAGAGGCTCCACAACCACGGGGACGAGGCGATCAGCCGGACGAGCGCGCGGACGGCGAGGTTGAGGGGGAGGGCACGGATGAAGCCGTCGATCGGGACGATGCCGGCCACCCGCTCGGGCGCCTGGGCGGCGGCGCGGATGATGCCGCCGCCGGCGTAGGAGTTGCCGAGCAGGACGGCGCCGGGCGCGTCCAGTTCCTCCAGCAGGGCCACGATGTCGCCGCCCACCGCAGACTGGGAGTAGTCCTCCCATCCCACCGACGACTCCCCGTGCCCCCGCAGGTCCGCCGTCACCACCCGGTAACCCGCCTCCACCAGGGGCGGGCGCAGCGACCGGTAGGCCTCGCGGGTGTCTCCCAGACCGGGTACGCACACCACGAGCGGCCCCTCGCCGGCGGAGTCGTAGGCCAGGCGACCGCCCGGTACGTCAACGAACATTCGCTACCTTCCCTAACTGAGGACGTCCACGACGAGGCCCAGCGCGAGCAGCAGGGCCATGGCGCCACCGGAGGCGATCGCGCGCCAGGTGGTCGAGGCGCGTTCCCGTACCGAGCGGAAGTACAGGACCGCTCCGACGACGATGAGGACCCCTTCCACCACGGCCGTGGCCCACGGGACCTGCCACAGTCCGAGGCCGAGCAGCGGCAGGTCGCCGGCGTTGCCGGGCAGCAGGGGCAGGTCGGGGCGATGGACGAGCAGATCGAGCAGCCAGTGGCTGAACACCGTCGCGCCCAGCACCCACCCGGCCTTGCGGCCCCACCGCCAGGCGCCGAGGCCGCCGTACAGCGCCGACAGCAGCAGCGCGCCCAGCAACGAGTGGGTGTACTGGGCGTCGATCAGCGCCTCGCCGTAGGTGCCCGGGGTGACGGCCTTGAAGGACTCGATCCCGCCCGCCAGGTACAGGACGACGAAGATGACGTCGAGGAACTGGGTGGCGAGCATGAGCGACCACAGCGGGACGCGCGGCTGGGCGGCCTTGACCGCGGCGGCCAGCCCGAAGTGTCCGACGAGCATTTCAGCGTCCCTCCTTGGGGGCCCGGTTGGCCCAGTGGTGCAGTCCGCCGCACATCACGACGAACAGCAGTAAAAAGATCAAGAAGTCCACGGTTCTCCTCACGTCTCCGTGTCTCGCGGTACGACGTTAGGGACGGGGAGCGTCTGCCCGGTATCGGACGATTGTCTGGTGAACCGGTCCGGCGGGGGACGGTAGATTCTGATGGTGCTGCGGGGGCGTGAGACGGAGCAGGCCGCGATCGAGGCGCTGGTCGCGCAGGCCAGGGACGGCCGGAGCGGGAGCCTGATCCTGCGGGGCGAGCCCGGGATCGGCAAGTCCGCGCTCCTCGACCACGCCGCCCGGTTGTCGGAAGGGATGCGTCCGCTGCGCGGCACCGGTATCGAGACCGAGGCCGAGCTGCCTTTCGCGGCGCTGCACCTGCTGCTCCGCCCGGCCCTCGACCGGATCGGCAGGCTTCCGGCGCCGCAGGCCAGGGCACTGGAGGGCGCGTTCGGCCTGGCCGCCGCCCCTGAGGACCGGTTGCTCATCGGCCTGGCCGCCCTGTCGCTGCTCACCGAACTGGCCGAGGACGGCCCGCTGCTCTGCCTGGTCGACGACGCCCAGTGGATGGACCGGTCGTCGGCCGAGGCGCTGCTGTTCGCGGCCCGGCGGCTGCACTCGGAGGGGATCGCCCTGCTGTTCGCGGCCAGGGACGGGTTCCACGCGCCCGGGGTGCCCGAGCTGCGGCTCGAAGGCCTCCATCCCCTGGCAGCCGACGGCCTGCTGCGCGAGCACACGCCCGGTCTGGGTCCCGCCGTAAGGGAGAGGATCCTCGCCGCGAGCGGCGGAAACCCCCTCGCGCTGATCGAGCTGCCCCGGATGTCCGACTCCTTCAAGGACGCGCAGGACGGGCTGCCGCTGCCGCGCCGGATCCAGGAGGCGTACGAGGCGCGGATCGCCGTCCTGCCGCCGGGCGCCCAGACGATGCTGCTGATCGCGGCGCTCGACGACGCGGGGGATCTCGACGTCGTCGTGCGGGCGGCCGGGACGCTGGGGATCGACGCCGCCGCCCTGGGCCCGGCCGAACGCGCCGGTTTCCTGTCCACCGCCGGCGGGCGGCTCGACTTCGGCCACCCGCTGATGCGTACGGCGGCGGCACGCCGGGCGGCCTACGACGAGCGCCTGGCCGCGCACCGCGCCCTCGCCGACGTGCTCGACGACGAGCAGGACGCCGACCGCCGCGCCTGGCACCTGGCCGCCGCCGTGACCGGCCGCGACGAGCCGATCGCCGCCGCGCTCGAACAGGCGGCGGGCCGCGCCCGCGAGCGCGCGGGCCACGCCGCGGCCGCCGCGGCCCTGGAACGGTCGGCCCGGCTCACCCCCGGCCTGGCCGAACGTGCCCGGCGGCTGGCCCTGGCGGCCGAGGCCGCCGCGGACGCCGGCGCCCTGGAGCACGCGCAGATCCTGGCCGACCAGGCCCGGCGGCTGGGCGACGACCCGCTGACCCTCGCCCGGCTGGCGGGGCTGCGCGGGCGGATCGCGTTCGACCGGGGCGCCGTGCATGACGCCCACCGGATCCTCCTCGACGGCGCCGCCTCCATCGCCGATCTGGACCGCAAGGGCGCGGCCCTGCTCCTGCTCGACGCGGTGCGCAACGCGTGGTACCTCAGCGATCCGACGGCTGTCGGCGAGTCCGCGGCGCGGCTCGGCGGCCTGCCGCTGACGCCGGAGGACGGGCTCGACGGGTTCGTCCGGGCGGCGCGTGCCATGGCCGACTTCCTGGCCGGCGACCTGGACCGGGCCCTCCCGCCGTTTCGCGAGCTCATCGCCATGGCCGCGGCGATTCCCTCCGGCCTGACGGCCCTCCGGATCAGCATCTGCTCGCTGGCCGGGATATCGGGAGACTTCGACAGCGGGCTCACCATCGCCCGCTCGGCGATCGAGGAATGCCGGTCCGACGGCATGATCGGGCTGCTGCCGCTCGCCCAGGCGGTGCTCGCGATCCACCAGATGTACCTCGGGCGCTTCCGCGACGCCGTCACGACCGCCACCGAGGGACGCCGGCTCGCCACCGACATCGGCCAGACGCACCGCATCGCCCACTTCGAGAGCGTCATGGCCATGGTGAGCGCCGTCCAGGGCCGCGAACAGGACTGCCGTGAGCTCGCCGAGCGGACGATCGCGCACGGCACCGCCCATCCGGTGGCGACGATCGTCGGCTGGGCCGAGTGGGCGCTCGGCCTCCTGGATCTCGGCCAAGGCCGCTTCGAGGCCGCGCTGGAACGCTTCGAGACCGCCACCCGCGGGCCGCTCCGGCACCAGATCATGCCCGTCTACTTCGCTCCCGACCAGATCGAGGCCGCCGTACGGCTGGGCCTGCCCGACCGCGCCGCGCGACCGCTGGCCCGCTTCGAGTCCTGGGCCACGGCCGCCCGCCATCCGTGGGCGGAGGCCGTACTGCATCGTTGCCGGGCCCTGCTCGCCCATGACGACGACGAGGCGGAACGGCATTGGGAGCGGGCCGCGCGTTCGCACGCCGTCGCGAACCGGCCGTACGAACGGGCCCGCACCGACCTGCTCCACGGCGAGTGGCTGCGCCGCGCCCGCAGGAAGACCGAGTCCCGGACCCGCCTGCGCGCCGCGCTGGAGACCTTCGAACGCGCCGGAGCCCTCCCGTGGGCCGAGCGGGCCCGCGCCGAGCTGCGCGCGGCCGGTGAGACCGTGGCCCAGGGCGCCCCCGAGCCGGCCGCCCTGCTCTCACCCCAGGAACTGCAGGTGGTACGCCTCGCCGCCACGGGGGTCACCAACCGCGAGATCGCCGCCCAGCTGTTCATCAGCCCCAAGACCGTCAGCCACCACCTGTACCGGGCCTTCCCCAAGCTCGGCGTCACCACCCGCACCGAGCTCGCCCGCCTCGACCTGGGCTGACCAGGTGAGTCGTGACAGGCCCGTCCGCGAAGGGAGCCCGGCCGAAGTCAGCCGTAAGAAAAACGGCCCGGCGCGAGTAGCGCCGGGCCGTCCGGAGGCGGATTAGTAGATGCGGTACTTACGGCCGCAGTTGTCGGACTTGCCGGCCCAGCAGGTGTAGGTGAAGACCTTCTTGATCCCCTTGCCGCGCCAGCTCCCGACCACCTTGCCGTCGAACGAGCGGTTGAACTTGTGCCAGCTGCCGTTCTGGTAGAACTCGAACCACACCCAGCCCTTCTTCCCGCCGACCTTGTCCACGCCGTACCACTTCGTGTGGACCACGCCGCCGCTCTTCCACGTCTTGCCGAACGTGTAGGCCTTGCGGTCACTGGAGAAGAACTTCCCCCACTTCGTCCCCGTCGAGGTCGTGGTGGCGGTGGCGGTGGTGGCGGTGGTGGCGGTGGTGGCGGTGGTGGCGGTGGCGGCCTGGGCGGCGGCCGGGCTCAGAGCGAGGCCGGTGACGGCCATCGAACCGGCCAGAGCCGCGATCGCGAGGGTCTTACGCATTGGGTTCCTCCCCGTTTGTCGTGCGCCGGTTGACCCGGCAGCAGGGACATTACGGAGATTCCGTGCGATCAACTGTGGACAAATCCGCACTCCGAGAGTGACGGGCAGCACACCTGCCAGGCGATCAACGGACCGCGGCCGCCAGCCTGTCCGCCGGGAACGGGGTGAGCGGGAGGCGGGAGGACTTGGCCTCGGGCGTGGTGGTGCCGCACAGGGCCAGGAGCAGGTGGTCGACCAGGGCGAAGTCGATCGGGCTCGGCACGATCTGGCCGTTCTCGTCGATCTGCTGGTACTTCGCGCGGTTCACTCCGAAGGACAGCTGGCGGCTGCCGTCCGGGGTGGACAGTGACTGCGTGATCATTCCGAACACGCCCCCGTCGTGCCCCCAGAAGCGGCCGCACGGCAGGTCGAGGGAGTAGAGGCCGAGGCCGTAGTCGATCGCGGTCCCGCCGGCCAGCACCGGAACCGTCTTCTGCATCTCGGCGACCTGTGCGGCGCCGACCAGTTCCCCGCGCAGCAGCACGCGGTAGAAGCGGTTGAGGTCGTCCATCGTGGACACGATCGCGCCTGCCGTGCCGGCCCACGACATGTTGTAGACGCTGTAGTCGCGCGGCGGGTCGATCAGGCCGTACATCGACTCGTACGCCTTGGAGTGCGGCCCCGGGATGACCGGGGTGCGCGGGAATGACGTGTGCCGCAGGCCCGCCTTGCGGATGACGTTGCGGGTGATGTACCGCTCGGCGTCCGTGCCCGTCACCTTCTCCAGGAGCAGGCCGGCCAGGATGTAGTTGGTGTTCGAGTACGACCCGGGCGTCGCTCCGGGCTCGCCGGTCGGGGCGGCGGCCAGGCCCAGCCCGACCAGTTCCTTCGGGGTGATCGTGCGGAAGCGGTTGTCGTCCAGGCTCTTGGTCGAGCCCTCCAGCAGCGACGGGAACGCCGGGGCGACGTAGTCGCCGATGTGGCTGGTGTGGTTGAGCAGCATCCGTACGGTGATCCGCCGGCCGCGGTCGCCGGGGACGAGGTCCGGGAGGTAGCGGCCGATCGGGGCGTCCAGGGCGATGGCGCCGCGTTCCACCTGCTGGAGAATGGCCACCGAGGTGAACGTCTTGGTGATGCTGCCCACCCGGTGCACCATGTCGGGCCGTACGGGGCGGCCGGTGCCGACGTCGGCCACGCCGGACGCGCCCTGCCAGACCTGCCCCTGGTCGCGCACCTGCGAGTAGATGCCGTACATGCCCGCCTCGTGGACGGCGTCCAGGGACTTGCGGAGCGCCTGCCGGTCCAGCCCGCCATCCTGGCCGGTCGCGGTGGTGGTCGCCGTCTGGGCGGCGGCCGGCGCGGTGAGGGTCGCCGCGGTGAGCAGCGCACCCAGCCCGGTCGCGAGGGCCAGCCGTCTGGCGCGCCCCACGGCCGAGATCAATGTCCTGAATCGGAGGGATGTCATGGCCGTCAGCATGATTGAGCCGGGCTCGCGAGGTTAGTCCGCGGTGTCACCGGGTCCCCATGACACGGATCATCCCGAACCCATGACATTCTCGGCCTTACGGATGATGTGCCTGGTGGGTGAGCAGGCCCGCGGATCCGCTACGGGTACTCTTCTTAACCGGTCTGTTCGCCATCGGAAAGGACACTGCGGATGCCCCATGCGGCGAGGCCCACGGTCACGCTGCACGACGTGGCCGCGGCGGCCGGAGTCTCGATCGCCACCGCGTCCAGGGTCCTGGGCGGCAGCACGCGGAAGGTCGCGCCCGAGAACGAGGCCCGCGTGCTGGCCGCGGCGGCGGCCCTGCGCTACACGGTGGACGCCTCGGCCAGGGCGATGCGCCGGGCGAGCGACTCGATCGCGCTCGTCGCCGACGACCTCACCACGCCGTCCATGGCCATGGTCGTGGCCGCGATGGAACGCGAAGCCCGTACGGCCGGCGCGTTCGTCACCGTCTCGTCCACCATGGCGTCGGTCGAGCGGCAGTTCGAGACGGTCCGGCTGCTGCGCTCGCTGCGGCCGCGCGCGCTGGTGCTGACCTCCAGCCGGTTCATGGCGAACGCGCTCGGCGGGCGGCTGCTCAAGGAGCTTGTTTCGTACGAACGCGAAGGCGGCCGGGTCGTGATCGTCGGCGAGACGGACATGACTTTCGACGCGATCGGATTCGACGATTTCGCGGCCGGGCGCTCGGTGGGCGCATTCGTCGCGGAAACCGGACATCGGCGGGTGGCGATATTCGGCGGCGCTCGCGAGCTCAGCAACCTGGGATCGCGGACGGCCGGTTTTGCGGAGGGACTTCGCGCCGGCGGGCTTGACGAGCGGGATATCCGGGTCGTTTATTGCGAAGTCAGCCGCCAGGGCGGATTCGACGCGGCGCGGCGGCTGGCAGAGGAGGGGATGTCCGGCACGGACGCGGTTCTCGCGGTCAACGACACCGTCGCCATCGGCGCGATGTCAGGATTTCGCGCCGCGGGGCTGGCTGTTCCCGAGGACGTTTCCGTGACGGGCATCGACGATATTCCGCTCGCCGGGGATGTGACGCCGCGATTGACGACTGTCGCGCTTCCGCTGGCGCAGGCGGGAGTGGAGGCGATCCGTTTCGCATGGGGAAATGCGGGTGCGGGGCGGCGGCTCACGCTGGAAGGGCGGCTGATCGTGCGAGAAAGCACCCGTACGCGCTCGTAACCCCCACCCACCCGCGCCCGCTGCCGGGAGCGCCGCCGCACCATGCGCGTCCGGCCCCTGTAGTCGCTCGGTAACACCCTTGACGCGCAGGTAACACGCGTGCAAACTGCGGAATACGTTTTCCAACGGAATACGTTTTCCAGCATCCCCAAGGAGGTCACGTGTGAGTGCTCTCGGCGAGCTCCAGCGCATGCGCAAGGGCAGCCGCGGACCCCTCGGCGGCGGCAAGCGGGACAACAAGGCCGCCTTCGCGTTCCTCGCCCCCTGGTTCGGCGGCCTGCTGTTCATCACGGCCGGCCCGATCGTGGCCTCCTTCGTGCTGGGCTTCACCGACTACAACCTCATCCAGCCGCCCACCTTCAACGGCCTGGACAACTTCGCCCGCATGCTCACCGACGTCCGCCTCCACCGGGCGCTCGGCGTCACGCTGATCTACGTGGTCGTCTCCGTCCCGCTGCAGCTGGCCGCCGCCCTGGGGCTGGCGCTGCTGCTCGACAAGGGCCTGCGCGGGCTGGCGTTCTACCGGTCGGCGTTCTACCTGCCGTCGCTGCTCGGCTCCAGCGTGGCCGTCGCGGTGCTGTGGCGGCAGATCTTCGGCGCGGACGGCCTGGTCAACCAGCTGTTCGGCATCGAGGGCCGGGGCTGGATCTCCGATCCGGACACCGCGCTGTCGACGCTGATCATCCTCAACGTGTGGACGTTCGGCGCCCCGATGGTGATCTTCCTGGCCGGGCTGCGCCAGATCCCGCGGATGTACTACGAGGCCGCGGCCACGGACGGGGCGGGGAAGTGGACGCAGTTCAGGAGCATCACCATCCCGCTCCTGTCGCCGATCGTCTTCTTCAACCTGGTCCTGCAGATCATCCACGCGTTCCAGTCGTTCACGCAGGCGTTCGTGGTCTCCGGCGGCACCGGCGGGCCGTCCGACTCGACCCTGTTCTACACGCTCTACCTGTACCAGCGCGGGTTCAACAACTTCGACATGGGATACGCCTCGGCGCTCGCCTGGCTGCTCCTGGTGATCATCGCCGGCTTCACCGCCGTCAACTTCTGGGCCGCCAAATTCTGGGTCGTTTACGATGACTGAACTCCGAAAGCTGATCAAGCACGCCGCCCTCATCCTCCTCGCGCTGGTCATGCTCTACCCGGTGCTGTGGATGGTGGTCAGCTCCCTGCGACCCGACAACGAGATCTTCCGCCGCCCCGGCCTGATCCTCGACGGGCTCCAGATCCAGAACTACGGCGAAGGCTGGACCGCCCTGGCCTCCCCGTTCGGCCACTACCTGGCCAACTCGGCGATCCTCGTGCTGGCCTGCATCATCGGCAACCTGGCGTCCTGCTCGATGGCCGCGTACGCGTTCGCCAGGCTGGAGTTCACCGGCAAGCGCCTGTGGTTCGCGATCATGCTCGGCACCATCATGCTGCCGATCCACGTGATCATCGTGCCGCAGTACATCCTGTTCTCCCAGCTCGACTGGGTGAACACGTTCCTGCCGCTGGTGGTGCCGAAGTTCCTGGCCACGGACGCGTTCTTCGTCTTCCTCATGGTGCAGTTCATCCGCGGCCTGCCGCGCGAGCTGGACGAGGCGGCCAGGATCGACGGCTGCGGCCACCCGAGGATCTTCCTGCGGATCATCCTGCCGCTGATGCTCCCGGCCCTCGCCACCACGGTGATCTTCACGTTCATCTGGACCTGGAACGACTTCTTCAGCCAGCTCATCTACCTGACGGACCCGGAGATGTACACGGTGCCGGTGGCGCTGCGCTCGTTCGTGGACGCCACCGTCTCGACCTCATGGGGATCCATGTTCGCCATGAGCGTGGTGTCCCTGGCTCCGGTCTTCATCGCCTTCCTCGTCGGCCAGCGCTACCTCATCCGAGGCATCGCCACGACCGGCGGCAAGTAACCCCCCGCGAAGAGGAATCATCATGCGACGAATAGCCCTCGCCATGGCGTCGGTCCTCATGCTCAGCGCGTGCGGCAGCGGCGGCAGCGCCGGTCAGGAGCTGTCGAAGGACCCGGTCACCCTCCGCTTCACCTGGTGGGGCGCGGACGAACGGCACAAGCGCACCCAGCAGGTCATCGACCTCTTCCAGAAGAAGTACCCCAACATCACGGTCAAGGGCGAGTTCAAGGACTGGAACGGCTACTGGGAGAGCCTGGCGACCACGGTGGCGGCCAACGACGCGCCGGACGTCATCCAGATGGACGAGCTCTACCTCTCCTCGTACGCCGAGCGCGGCGCCCTGCTCGACCTCGGCACCGCGAGCAAGTATCTGAAGACCGCCGACTTCGACAAGTCCGCCCTGGACACGGGCGTCGTCAAGGGCAAGCAGTACGCGCTCCCCGTCGGCCTGTCCACGTACGCGATCGTCGCCAACACCGACCTCCTCGACAAGTTCAAGATCAAGCTCCCGGACGACAACACCTGGTCGTGGGAGGACCTGAAGAAGGTCGGCGACGAGGTCTCGAAGGCGGGCGGCGGCAAGGTCACCGGCGTGCAGTCGCTCGGCTTCGACGCGGGCGGGCTCAACATCTGGGCCAGGCAGGCGGGCGCGGCCCTGTTCGACGCGAACGGCAAGGTCGCCGTCCCGCCGGAGGTGCTGACCTCGTACTGGACCTACATCCGCGACCTGGCCAAGCAGGGCGTCACGCCGCCGCCGTCGGTCACCATCGAGCGGGCCGGCGCCTCGCTCGACCAGTCGGGCACGGCCACGAACGCGTCGGTCTTCGCCACCTGGTGGAACACCCAGCTCAGCTCGCTGACCACGGCGAGCGGCACCAAGCTGAAGCTGCTCAGGCTCCCCGGCGAGTCCCAGGCCAAGTCGCCCGGCGCGTACTTCAAGTCCTCGATGTACTGGTCGATCTCGGCGCGCGGCAAGCACCCGGCCGAGGCCGCGCTGTTCGTGGACTTCCTGGCCAACAGCCAGGAGGCGGCCGACATCCTGCTGACCGACCGCGGCGTCCCCGCGAACAGGAAGATCCGCGCGGCCATCACCCCGAAGCTCACTGAAACGGACAAAGCCGCAGCGGAGTACCTGGACACCGCCAAAGTCGGGCAAGCCCCTAGAGTGACCCCGAACGGCGCCAGCGATCTCGAAGCCATCATCAAGCGGCACACGGAAGAGGTGCTGTTCGACCGGGAGACCCCGGAGCAGGCGGCCAAGGCGTTCATCACGGAACTGCAAGCCGAGATCGACGGCGCCTGACAGACCCCCACATAGGAGCATCATCTTGAGTCAACGGAACTACCGGGCCGCGATCGTCGGGACCGGCGGGATCGCCCACGCGCACGCGCAGGCCCTGCTCGGGTCGGGGCGGGCGGAGCTCGTGGCGGTGGCGGACGTGGACGCCGGCCGGGTGAGCGAGTTCGCCGGCAAGTACGGCGGGCCGAGCACCCACGCGAGCCTGGACGACCTGCTGCGGGAGGAGCAGGTGGACCTCGTCCACCTGTGCACGCCGCCCCAGCTGCACGCCCCGCTGGCCATCGCGTGCCTGGAGGCCGGGGTCACGGCGCTGGTGGAGAAGCCGCCGACGCTCTCGCTCGCGGAGTTCGACGCGGTGATCGAGGCCGAGCGGCGCTCGACGGCGCACGTCGCGACCGTCCTGCAGCACCGCTTCGGGGCGGGCGCGCGGCGGCTGCGCCGCCTGCAGGAGGCCGGCGAGCTGGGCCGCCCGCTGCTGGCCACCTGCAACACCCAGTGGTACCGCGACGAGGCGTACTACGCGGTCCCGTGGCGCGGCACGTGGGAGTCGGAGGGCGGCGGCCCGACGATGGGGCACGGCATCCACCAGTTCGACCTGCTGTTCTCGGTGCTCGGCCCGTGGCGCGAGGTCACGGCCGTGGCCGCCCGCCAGGCGCGCCCGGTGGACACCGAGGACGTGTCGCTGGCGCTGGTGACGTTCGAGAACGGCGCCGTGGCCACGATCGTGAACTCCGTCGTCTCCCCGAGGCAGACCTCCCAGCTCCGTTTCGACTACGAGCGCGCCACCGTCGAGGTGGAGCACCTGTACGGCTACACCGACGACGACTGGACCGTGACCCCGGCGCCGGGCCAGGAGGGTGTGCTGGACCTGTGGGCGCAGGGCCGCACCACCACGTCGAGCGGCCACGACGGCTGGCTCGCCGCCGTCTTCGACGCGCTCGACCGGGGCGAGGCGCCGCCGGTCACCGCCGAGGACACCCGCCGGACGATGGAGTTCATCTCCGCGCTGTACGCCTCCGCCTTCACCGGCGAACGCGTGCAGGCCGGACAGATCACTGCTGACAGCCCGTTCGCCCTGCGCATGGACGGCACGGGCGCCCCTTGGGAGAAGGTGAGGAACCCGTGAGCCTGCAGGCCACCCACGCGCTCGGCCGGTCGGTGACCGTCGCGGCCGGCGACGTCGAGCTGTTCACGTACGTCTACAGCCCCGACACGCCGGTGCTGGAGTCGCCCAAGCCGTACCTGCACCCGATCCGCACCCTCGGCGGCCGGCTGGTGTCGCTGTTCCGGCCGCACGACCACGTCTGGCACAAGGGGATCGCCTGGTCGCTGCCGCACGTGGGGGAGCACAACTTCTGGGGCGGGCCGACGTACGTGCACGGCAGGTTCTACGTGCAGCTGGACAACAACGGCAGCGCCACGCACCGCGAGATGACCACGCTGGCGGCCACCGGCGATCGGGTCGAGCTCGGGCACACGCTCGACTGGACCGCGCAGGCCGGCGCCCCGGTCATCGAGGAGCGGCGCTCGCTGGCCGCGCACGTCGTGGACGAGGCCACGTGGGCGCTGGTGTTCGACACGGAGCTGACCAACGTGTCGGGCGGCACGCTCGCGTTCGGCTCCCCGACCACGAAGGGCCGCGAGAACGCCGGGTACGGCGGGCTCTTCTGGCGCGGGCCCCGGTCGTTCACGGGCGGGACCATTCAGTCGCCCGCCGGCGCGGGCGGGGACGAGCTGCGCGGCACGCGCGCCGAGTGGTTCGGCTTCCGCGGCCGGCACGACGAGACCGGCGATCACTCGACGATCGTCATGGTGGACGCCGCCGACAACCCGCAGCACCCGCCGCAGTGGTTCGCGCGCAGCGAGGACTTCGCCTGCCTGTGCCCGGCCCCGTTCTTCAGCGAGGAGGTCGAGCTGCCGGACGGGCAGTCGCTGCGCTTCCGGTACGCGGTCGTGATCGCCGACGGCGACCGGGGCGAGGAGGGGACGGAGCTGCTGGCCAAGCAGGGGAGGGCGGCGCTGGCATGACGTTCCCCGGAGGCACGTCCGTCAGCCGCCTGACGGTCTACTCGGGCAGCCCGTGCGCCGACGGACTGGAGGGCGGCACGCCGCACCTGCACACGGCCTCGACGGAGGCGTACGTGGTCATCGGCGGGCACGGCACGCTGCAGACGCTCGACGTGAACGGGCTGCGCGAGACCGCGCTGAGCGCCGGGACGACCGTGTGGTTCACCCCCGGCACCATCCACCGCGCGGTCAATGGGGGCGGCCTGGAGGTGGTGGTCGTGATGTCGAACGCGGGCCTGCCCGAGGCCGGAGACGCGGTCATGACGTTCCCCCCGGAGGTCGTGGCCGACCCGGACCGCTACCGCGAGGCCGCCGCCCTCCCCGCCGAGGGGGAGGAGGAGGCCGTGCGGAGGCGGCGGGAGCTGGCCGTCGAGGGGTTCCTGCGGCTCGCCGACGCCGCCGCCGAGGGCGACCTCGGCCCGCTGCACCGCTTCTACGACCAGGCCCTCGCCCTCGTCCGCCCCAAGGCGGCCGCCTGGCGCGCGATCTGGGAGGACACGGTCGCCGAGGAGACCCGCCGCACCGCCGGGATCCTCGACGCCCTGGAGCGCGGCGACGGCGCGCACCTGCGGCGCTCCGCCCTGATGGAGAGCCCGCCGCACGACCGGTGGGGCATGTGCGGCAACCTGCGCGCGCACGACGTGGCCCACCCGATCGTCCACACCCCAGAACCGAGCTGATCGCCCACCGGCGCGCCCCCTCGGGGGCGCGCCGCATCACCCCCCAGGAGCCCGGCGATGTTCCCCCAACTGCTGACCGCTGCTGCCATGATCCTGACATTCACCCAGCCGGCCACGATCCCGGCCACCGTTACGGCGGGCGCCACGTACTACGTCGACGCCACGGCAGGCGACGACTCGGCCTCGGGCCTCGACCAGGACCACCCCTGGAAGAGCCTGGGCAAGGTGAACGACACCACCTTCCGCCCGGGTGACCGCATCCTCCTGCGCGCCGGCCGGCGGTGGACCGGCCAGCTCTGGCCCAAGGGCTCGGGAGAGAGCGGCGCGCCGATCACCGTCGACCGGTACGGCGAGGGCGGCAAGCCCCGCATCGACGGCGCGGGCCAGGCCGGCGACGCCGTCCGGCTGTTCAACCAGGAGTTCTGGACCATCCGCAACCTGGAGGTCACGAACGAGGTGCCGCCGACGGGCACCCCCGGCGAGAACCTGCGCGACCTGCGCGGCATCCACGTCTCGGGCGACAACAGCCAGACCCTCGACGGCTTCGTCATCGACGCCGTGGACGTGCACGACGTCACCGGCCAGGTCAACTGGATCAGCGGCAGCACCGACAACAACGCGCCCGGCGTGCGCTTCAAGACCGGGTGGGACGGCTCGAAGAAGACGGGCGGCATCGTGTTCGACACGACGGTGCCCGACATCCACACGCCGCCGGACCAGGCGACCGTGCTGAACGACGTGGTCATCCAGAACTCCACGGTCGCCAACACCTCGTTCGCCGGGATCGTGTTCAAGCAGTACACCGGGGACGGCAAGAACGACGCGGGCGAGACGATCGCCACGGCCACCGGCTGGGGCACGCGGCAGAACGCCGACGACCCCAAGTTCACCCCGCACACGAACATCGTCATCAGGAACAACCACGTCACCCAGGCCGACACCGCCTACGGCTGCAACGGCATGTACATCACGAACGTCCGGGGCGCGCTGGTCGAGCACAACGTCGTCTACCGGGCGGGCACCTCGGGCATCGAGTCGTACTACGCCGACGACGTGACGTTCCAGTTCAACGAGGTGTACGAGACGCAGCAGAAGGCCGGTGGCGCCGACTCCAACGGGATCGACCCGGACAAGGGCACCACCCGGCAGGTCGTGCAGTACAACTACCTGCACGGCAACGGCGACGGCGTGCTGCTGTGCCAGTTCGCGTTCGGTGACGCCGTGGTCAGGAACAACGTGATCGCGAGCAACACCCGCTACCAGATCTACCTGCACTCCGACCGGGCCGCGACCGCCAAGGTCTACAACAACACGATTTACAACGACAAGAGCGACTACCTCATCTACGGGTACGGCTCCTACATCGAGGCCCGCTACGACATCTCCAACAACCTCCTGTACTCCACGCGCCCGGCGACGCTGACGACCAGCCCGACCATCGCCTACGGCCACAACCTGTACGGCGGGGCCGACCTCGCGGTCCCGGCCGGCGACGCGGACGCCGTGGTGGCCGACCCGCTGTTCGCGAAGGCGCCGCCGACCGGCCCGTACGGCACGCCGGAGTCGGGTCCCCGGCTCGACACCGCGTACGGCCTGCGCGTCTCCTCCGGCTCGTACGCGATCGACGCGGGCGCCGAGATCGCCGGGAACGGCGGCCGCGACTACGCCGGAACCCCGCTCTACAACGGCGGCGCGGACATCGGCGCCTTCGAGTACACCACCGCCCAGGGCGCCACCACCGAGTCCGTCATCGGCACCGCCCGCACCCCCTCGGGTGCCCCCGTCGCCGGGGCGACCGTGACGGCGGCCGGGAAGACCGCGACCACCGGGGCCGACGGCCGGTTCGCGATCAGGGACCTCCCCTTCGCCGACGGCGTCGAGGTCACCGCCACCAGGAACGGCTACGCGAGCGCCACCGAAACCGTGGACGTGCGCCCGGGCAACACCGTCACCGTCCGCCTGAGCATGGCCTCGGCCAGCACGGTCGGCTCGGTCACCGGGCGCGTGCTCGACCAGGCCGCCCGCCCGCTGGCCGGCGCCACGGTCACCGTCAAGGACGGCGGCCAGACGCTCGCCAGCGCGACCAGCGGCGCCGACGGCGCCTTCACCGTGGCGGACGTCCCGGTGGGGAACGGGTACGCGGTCCAGGCCACGTCCGGCGGGTACGTGACGGCCACCCGGCCGGGGGTGACCGTGGAGGCCGCCACGGCGACCGACGCGGGCGCGCTGCTCCTCGTCCGCCCGATCCCGGACTACGTGGCCGTGCACGACTTCGACGACCTGCCGGCCGGGCCGCTGACCGGCGGTGACGGCCTCACCGTGAGCGCCGCCGGCGGGAGCGTCGAGGTCGTCGAGACGCCGGGCGGCAGGAGCCTGAAGCTCACCCGCACCGCGAACACCGGCAGCACCAGCGTCTCCCAGGCGTTCGCGCTGAAGGGCGTGGTGACCGTCGAGGCCCGCGTCATGAGCGAGGAGCCCTATACCTCGGGCAACCACTGGTGGTCCGTCCCCTATGTCAGGAACGCGAGCGGCCAGAACGCCGTCAGCCTCGCCTTCACCAAGAACACGATCGTCGCCTACGCGGGCACGACCACGCGCACGGTGGGCGCGTACGAGCCGGGCCGCTGGTACCACGTCAAGGCCGTGATCGACACCGTCAACCAGCGCTTCGACCTGGTCATCGACGGCCGGAAGGCGATCGAGGGCGCCGCGTTCAGGACCGCGATGGACACCGTGGCGCAGATCGACTACTACGCCAACAGCAGCAACTACGGCGGCATCCACCTCGACGACCTCCGGGTCGCCCAGGGCGTCGGCCTCGCCCGCGACGACGCGGGCCTGCTCAGCGTCGACACCAGCCAGGGCGCGCCCGCCGACGGCGTGCTGGACGTGCCCGCCCGGGTCGCCGAGGTGGAGGTGACCGCCGTGGCGCGCAGCCCGTTCGCCAGGTCGGTGAGCATCTCCGGCGAGCGCGCCGACGGCGCGCAGGCGACGCGGAAGGTCACGCTCGGCGCGACGGGGGCCGAGGTGCCCATCGTGGTCACGGCCGAGGACGGCACCGAGGCCACCCACACCCTCCAGATCAGGCGCCGCCCGCTCGCCCAGGACACCACCCTGTCCGCCCTCGTCCCGGACGCGGGCACGCTGGAGCCGGCCTTCGACCCCGACGTCCTCGAATACGCCCTGACCGTCCCCGGGGACCGGGTCGCGTTCACACCGACCGCGCTCAACCCGAAGGCCGCCATCGCGGTCCAGGGCCGGCCGGTCGCGAGCGGCGCCGCCTCCCCGCCCGTCGAGCTCCCCGTCGGCGACACCGAGGTCGCCGTCAAGGTGGTCGCCGAGGACGGCACGGCCGACGCCACGTACCGGATCAAGGTCACCCGTCCCGAGCCCCAGCTGCCGCAGGACGGCGCCACCGCGCCGCCCGCGCGGGCGGCGCTCTCGACCACGAGCGGGTGGCGGGACGGCCTCCACGACGGCGCCTACGACGTGACCATGAACCTCTGGTACGGCGTCAACGCCAGCGTGTTCGTCCTGTACGAGAACGGCAAGGAGATCGCCAGACGCGACCTCACCCCGAAGACGCCGTCGGCCCAGAAGGCCACCGTCCCCGTCACCGGCCGCCGCAACGGCACCTACGTCTACACCGGCGAGCTGCTCAACCAGGCCGGCCGGACCGCCACCACGTCCGCGAAGGTCGTCGTGACCGACGCGAACCCCGGCAAACCCGTGCTCAGCTCCGACAACTGGGACGGCGACGGCGACTACACCATCCGCATGAACCTGTGGTGGGGCACCAACGCCACCTCCTACCGCCTCTACGAGGACGGCGTGCTGGTCGACACCCAGCAGCTCGATGCCGCCACCCCGGCCGCGCAGAGCGCCGCCACCGTCCTGTCCGGACGGCCGGCGGGAACGCGCACGTACGTGGCCGAGCTGGCGAACGCGGCAGGTGTGACCAGGAGCGATCCGCTGACTCTGGTGACAGAATGACGGGTATGGAGGAGGGGTCCACGGCCCCGCCGACCCTGCACGACGTCGCCCGCGAGGCGGGCGTGTCCATCGCGACGGCGTCTCGCGCGCTCAACGGCAGCACGCGCAACGTCAGGTCCGAGAACGTCTCCAGGGTGCGCGCGGCGGCGGCCAAGCTCAACTACGAGCCGCACCTGTCGGCGCAGGCCATCGCGAGGGGTTCGACCAGGACCGTCGCGCTGGTGGTGCGCGACGTGGCGGACCCCTACTTCTCGGCCATCGCCGCCGGGGTCACCCAGGCGGCGGAGGCCGCGCAGCTCATCGTCACCATGGCGGTGGCGGACGGGTCGCCCGAGCGCGAGCTGGAGATCGTCAGGACGCTCCGGGGTCAGCGGCCGCGCGTCATCATCGTCGCGGGCAGCCGGGTCGCGGGTTCCGCGACCCGGGACGCGCTTGTGGAGGAGCTGGAGCAGTACCGGACGGCGGGCGGGCGGGTCGTCATGATCAGCCAGCGTGACCTGCCGTTCGGCACCGTCACGATCGACAACCACGGCGGCGCCCGCGACCTCGCCCTGGCTCTGCTGGAGGTGGGCTACCGGCGCTTCGCCGTCTTCCACGCCCCGGACGAGCTGCGCACGTCCCGCGACCGCCACGACGGCTTCCGCGCCGGGCTGGGCCCCGGCGCGGCCGAGCCGCTGGCGATCGAGACGGCCTTCACCCACGCGGGCGGCTACGACGCGGCGCGCCGGCTGGTGGAGCGGGGGCCGGTGGACGTGGAGGCGGTGTTCGCGGTCAACGACGTGATGGCGATCGGCGCCATGACCGCCTTCCGCGACGCCGGGGTGGTGCCGGGCAGGGACATCGGGGTGGCGGGCTTCGACGACATCGCCTCGGCGCTGGACGTCGTGCCCGCCCTCACCTCCGTGGCCGTGCCGATGCGGGAGGCGGGCCTGAGCGCGATGCGGCTGGCGCTGTCGGAGGACGAGGGCGCACCCGACGTGCGGCTCCCGGCCCGCGTCGTCCTGCGCGACAGCACCCCCGGCACCGCTGTCCCGAGAGGGAGGTAGCCGGCCCGGGCGGGCGAAAAGCACGTGCGGGCCGGCTGCTCCCCAGGGGACGATCATGGCCATGGACTACGAGGAGCTGATCCGCGACGCGCTGGCCACGCCCTTCGAGGGGTGGGACTGGGCGGTGTTCCGCGGCCGGATGACCGCGGACGACGACCTGCCCTGGGACTACGAGCGGCTGGTGCGCGAGCGGCTGCCGCACACGCCGTCCCTGCTCGACCTCGGCACCGGCGGGGGCGAGCTGCTGTCGTCCCTGACACCGCTCCCGCCGCGCACCGCCGCCACCGAGGGCTACCCGCCGAACCTTCCGGTCGCCCGCGACCGCCTGGAACCACTGGGCGTCGAGGTGGCCGAGTCGACCCGGAACTTCCCCGACGGCTCGTTCGGGCTGATCGTCGACCGGCACGAGGCGTACGACGCGCACGAGATCCGCCGCCTCCTGGCCGAGGGCGGCACGTTCGTCACCCAGCAGGTGGCCGGGCGCGACCTGGAGGAGCTCAACGCGGCGCTGGGCGGCCCGCCGCACGAGGACCACGCCTGGGGCCTCGCCACCGCGACCGCCGCGCTCGACGCCGCCGGGCTCGAGGTCACCTGGAGCGCGGAAGCCGCCTATCCCGTCGCGTTCCACGACGTCGGAGCGCTCGTGCTGTTCCTGCGGGTCATCTCCTGGCAGATCCCGGGCTTCGACGCCGGCGCGTACGACGACCGCCTGCGCGCGCTGCACGGCGACATGCCGCTGAAGGCGACCGCCCGCCGTTTCGCCCTGACCGCCCGGCGGGGCTGACACCGCTCCGCACGCTTCAACTTTTTCCGAAATGGAGCGTCTCCCCCGTACTCTCCCGTCGCAGAGACCCGGGAGGTACGGTGAACGACTTCGACCCCGAAGAGCTGGAACGGATCACCGCGCAGGCGGAGGACATGCTGGCCCGCGTCGAGGAGCTCAGAAGCGAGATCGACGTGGTCGTCGGCCACGGCGAGACGGCGGACGGGCTGGTACGCGTGACCGCCGGCTCCTCCGGCCGGCTCATGGACGTCGTCCTCGCGCCGCGCGCCATGCGCCTGGACAGCCACAAGCTGGCCGAGGCCGTGCTGCGGGCCGCGCAGCAGGCCCAGGACGACGTCGCGGCCAAGGTCGACGCGGTCATGGCCGAGTCGCTCGGCGGCGCACTGCCCGGCAGGGAGCTGATCGACGAGGAGTTCGGCAGCGTGCTGGAGTCGTTCGAGTCGTCCATGGACGAGCGGTTGCGGGCCATCGAGGACCGTACCTGTGACAGCCGATGATCGGACACTTCCAGGTTATTTGAAGGAACCTCGCGATCCGCGGCCGTCCCCCTAGGGTGTCCGCGGGCACGTACACGTACGGGATGTGAGTCGGTGGCCATTCGGTGGCGTATCGCGGCGGGACGGCGGGCGGCGGGAATCGTCGCGGGCGCCCTCGTCGCCTTGCTGGTCGGCGTCGGCCTGTTCCTGGGCCAGGGCGTCTCCAGCGCCCGCCCCAAGCTCTCTGACGTCGGGGCGTGGCTCGGCAGCGCGCTCAACGGCGAGGTCGTGCACGCCAACGGCCTGTCCGGGCAGCTGGACGGCCGCGTGGACCTGGCCTCCGCCGAGGGCGAGCCGCTCAAGGTGGTGCAGGACGGCAACAACGTGCTCGTCATGGACTCCACGGGCAAGGTCGGCCGCATCGACCCCACCCAGCTTGAGGTCGCCCAGACCAACACGCTCGGCGCGGGCGGCATGCAGATCGTGATGGGCGGCGGGAAGGCGTACGGGGTCGACCCGCGGGCCGGCACCGTGCAGCAGCTCGACCCGATGACGGTGAGCACGATCGGCTCCCCGCTCACGCTCAAGGCGCCGCTCGGCCAGGCCGGCCTCGGCAAGGACGGCACGCTGTGGGTGCCGGTGCCCGAGGAGGGCACGCTGGTCCAGGTCAAGGACGGCCGGCAGGTCAAGGCCGTGAAGGTCGGCGAGCCCGGCGACCCGCTCACCCTGACGATGGCGAACGGCGCCCCGCTGGTGACGAACTCCGCCGCCGCCTCCGCCCTGCTGATCGGTCCTGCGGGCACCAGGCTCCAGGTGGCCCTGCCCAGCACGGTGACGGGCGCGGGCGGCGCGGGTCTGCTGGTCCCGGCGGTGGCCGAGAGCCAGATCGTGCCGATCCTGGAGCCCAAGAAGGGCGCGCTCGTCCTGGTCGACACCGCCGGCGGCGGGCTGACCACGGTCTCGGTGAAGGGCGGCAAGCTGGGGGCGCCGCAGGCGCTCGGGCGGCGCGTCTACATCGCCGACGAGAGCACGGGCCGGCTCATCGTGTACGACACGGTGGCCAAGGCGTTCGAGCCCGAGAAGGTCGTCACCGGCAAGGCGGGGCCGCTGGAGGTGTTCGTCAAGGACGGGCTGCTCTGGGTGAACGACCAGTTCAGCGAGACCGCCCTGGTCATCGAGCAGGACGGCAGGGGGCACCGGGTCGGCAAGTACGACGAGGCGCTCGGCCAGAAGGACACGCCGACGCCGCTGCCGATCCCGACCTTCACGCCCACGGTGGTGCAGCCGACGCAGGTGCCCACCCGGTCGACCAGGCAGCCCACCGGGAAGCCGACGTCCGTCCCGACGAAGACGAAGACGGCCGCGCCGACCGTGACCGTGACGAAGACCCCCACCCCCACCTCGACCCCCACTCCCACGAACACGCCGACCCCGACGCCGACCCGGACCCCGACGCCCACTCCGACGCCGACCCAGACCCCCGATCCGCCGGGGGCGGTGACGGCCAGGTCCGGGCCCGGCTGGATGGAGGTCACCTTCACGCCCTCCCGCCAGGGCACGGTCAAGGGCTACACGCTCAAGGGCGCGTCCGACGTCACGCCGTCCCGCGTGCAGCCCGACGGGCCGTACCAGTTCCGGGTGAACGGCGGCAGGTGCGACCAGGAGTACACCTTCACCGTGGTCGCCGCGTGGTCCGGCGGCGAGGTGGAGTCCCCGCCGTCCGTGCCCGTCCGTCCGTGCGTCGCGCCGGGCCGGCCGTCCGACTTCGCCGCCAAGGCCAAGAACCACGGCGCCGACCTGACCTGGTCGGCCCCGGAGAACGCGAAGGACGGCGGCGTCAGCTACACCCTGGACGGCCCCGGCAACCACCCGGCGACCTCCGACGGCGTCGGCGCCGAGGTCACCGGGCTCAAGAACGGCCAGTCCTACACCTGGACGCTGCGGGCCAAGAACGCGGCGGGCGAGAGCGAGGACCGCGCGGAGGCGACAGCCGACCTGCGCCCGCCGTCCGCCCAGTTCAGGAACGCCAACAACAACGACAGGGACACCCTCATCCGCTCCGGGCCGAGCGCCGGCGCCGAGGCGGGGCGCATCCCCAAGGGCGAGTACATCACGATGACCGTGCTCTGCCAGCAGAAGGGCGCGGCCTTCACCGACACGGACACCGGCATGAGCAGCGACGTCTGGAACAAGGTGGAGTCCAGCCGGGGCAACGGATGGCTCAACGACGTGCTGATGGACACCCCGAAGGGGGGCTTCCCCGCGGCCCCGCTCTGGGAGTGCGAATGATCACCAGGGCGGGGTGGGGCCTGGCGGCCGCCTCGGTGCTGGTCTACGCCGTGGGGGCGCCGCTCGGGTACGCCCAGGCGGCGGTCCTTGCGGTGGCGGGGCTGGCCGCCGTGGGCGCGAGCGCGCTGTGGACGCTCCGGGGCGCCGGGCTGGACGTGCGCCGGGAGCTGACGCCGGTGAAGGTGGCCAGGGGCGAGCCCGCGGTGGCGCTCCTGCACGTGCGGAACACCGGCCGCCGGCGTCACGCCGGGCTGGTGGCCCGCGACACCTGCCGGGGCACGTCCGTCACGGTAGAGGTGCCGGCGCTGGCGCGCGACACCGCGCGGACGGTGTCGTACCGGCTGCCCACCCGGCGGCGCGGGGAGACGCCCGTCGGGCCGCTGCTGCTCGACCGCACCGACCCGTTCGGGCTGGCGCGGCGCTCGATCGCGTACGGGCGCACCGACCTGCTCCTGGTCCGGCCGCGTACGGTGCCGCTCGCGCCCCCGCACGCCGGCCGCCGGCGGCACCTCGACGGGCTCGACTCGCGCTCCGCGCCGAGCGGGGCGATCAGCTTCAACGGGCTGCGCGACTACGTGATCGGCGACGACCTGCGGCACGTCCACTGGCGCTCCACGGCCCGCACCGGCGTCCTCATGGTCAAGGAGCTGACCGACGTCAACCTGCCGAGCACCGTCACCGTCCTGGACACCCGGCGCTCGTCGTACGAGGGGGACGACGAGTTCGAGCTGGCCGTGGACGTGGCGGCGTCGGTGGCCTGCGCCGTGACGCGCGACCGGTTCCCCGTGCGGCTGCTCACGGGGGAGGGGGAGCTGCTGCACGCCAAGGGCGGGCCGGGCGAGGCCGAGGAGGTCCTGGACCGGCTCGCCGTGGTGGAGCGCTCCGAACAGGCGGACGCGCCGCTCCACGCCCTGCGGCGGGCGGGCTCGGGCGGGGCGCTGGTGCTGGTCAGCGGCACGTTCGCGAGCCTCACGGACGCGGCCGCCGTGCGTCGCCGCTTCGACGAGGTGCTGTTCGTGCGGGTCGGCGACCCGGTGGAGGGCGGGCGGCCCGCGGCGGCGGGGGTGACGGTCATCGAGGTCAGCGACCTGGCGGAACTGGCGGCGGCATGGCCCCGGTAGCCCGCCCGGCATCGGGCGACGTCGCGGTGCCACAGGGGCGCACCGCGACGTCGCCGGGCGCCGGGCAGGTGCAGGCAGGCGGGCCCGGAGCCGGGGCGGCGGGTGGTGAGCCGTCGGGGCCGGGGGTGCCGGGGGCCGGGGCGCACGGGCCGGGGCCGGCGGTGCGCGGGCCGGCGTCCGTGGGGGTCGTGGCGCTGCTGGCCGCGACGGCCGGGCTCGCGTTCGACGGGGTGTTCACGCCGGCCGCCCTGCTCCCCGTGGTCGGCGTGGCCGCCGGGGTGCCGTGCGTGCTGTCGCTGCTGCTGTACGGGCGGCTGCCGCTGTGGGGAACGATCCCGGTCAGCGTGCTGGGCTGGCTGGTGGCGGTGTCGGCGACCCTCTTCAGATCGGAGGCCTGGCTCGGGTTCCTGCCCGGCCCGGCCGCCGTACGCGCGGCCCTGCTCGGCGTGCGCGACGCGGGCGGCCGGCTCCTGACCACGATTCTCCCAGCGGCGCCCGACAGCACGGCCATCGTGCTGGTCAGCTTCCTGGTCTGGGCCGCCGCCCTGGCCGGGGCCGAGATCGCGCTGCGGTCCAGGGCCGTCATGCTGCCCGCCCTGGCCGCGCTCCCCGTGCTCGCCGTCGCGGTCGTGCTGGGGGTCGCCGGGGGCGGGTCCGTGGTGCCGTACGCGGCGGCGTTCGCCGGGCTCACCCTGCTGCTCGGCCTGGTCAGGGCGGTCAGGTCGGCGGGGACGGCCGCGGTGGGCGTGCCGCTGCTGGCCTGCCTGGTGCTGGCCGCCGTCGTCACGGCGCCCGCCCTGCCCATGGCGTCCCGCCCGTACGACGTGCGCCGGCTCGTGGAGCAGCCCCCGCCCCGGCCGATCACCGGCGTGAGCGCGCTCGACCAGGTGTCGGCCTGGCTGCAGAACCCGCAGCGCGAGCTGTTCACGGTCGCCACCCCCTCCGAGGCGAACCTGCGCCTGGCGGTCCTGGACGCCTTCGACGGGGTCACGTGGACGTCGGGCGCGGGGTTCGTCCCCACGGGCGGGCGGGTGCCGGGGCGGGAGGGCGGCGGGGACCCGGTCACGCAGCGGTTCACCCTGCAGAAGCTCCCGGGCCCGTGGCTGCCCGCCGCCGACCGGCCGACGCTGGCGAAGGGCGCGGGCATCGTGGTCGATCCCGCGACCGGCATGCTGGCCGGCACGCAGGCGCGCGAGGGCATGACGTATGAGGTGACCTCGGGGATCCGCCACTACACGGCGGAGGACCTGCGCGCGGCCGTCCCCGCCGCCGACCCGGCCGCGCTGCGGTTGCCGGACGGGCCGGACGGCCGTACGCCGCCGCAGCGGGCCCGCCTGCTCGCCATCGCCCGCCGCGCCACCGCCGGGGCGCAGAACCCCACGCAGCGGGCTGCCCGGCTGGCTGCCTACCTGCGCAAGCACGCGGTGAACGACGTCAACGCGCCGCCCGGACACGGCTATCGCAGCATCGAGTTCTTCCTGACGGAGTCGCGCAGGGGGACGACGGAGCAGTTCGCCGCCTCGTTCGCGCTGCTGGCCCGCGCGATCGGGCTGCCGAGCCGGATCGTCGTGGGCTTCCGCCCGGGAGCGGGCTCCGGCGGGGTGCGGCAGGTGCGGGGCGGAGACGTGCTGGCCTGGGCCGAGGTCGAGTTCGAGGGGGTCGGGTGGGTGCCGTTCTACCCGACGCCCTCGCGTACGCGCTCGGGAGAGGGTGGCGACGTGGCCGAGGGCGCGCCGAAGCAGGCGCGGGAGATCGAGCAGGCGATCAACAGCGACTCCTCCGAGCCCAAGCCGACCCCGACGGCGGCCAACCGGTCCACCCCGACCCCGGCGCCCCGGCCCGGCGGCTCCGCCGGCCCGCTCGTCTGGGCGGCCGTGCCCGCCGCCGCGCTCCTCGCGTACCTCCTCGCGGTGCTCGTCGTGCCGCCGCTGAGGCGGATGCGCCGCCGCCGGGCCGCCGCGCCCGCCGCCCGGGTGGTCGGGGCGTGGCGGCAGACGGTGGTCAGGCTGCGCGTGGCCGGGATCCCGGTGCCCTCGGACGCGCTGACGGCCGGCGAGGTGGCGTCCTTGGCCGAGTCCGCGCTGGGCGCCGCCGCGCGTGAGCCGCTCACGACGCTCGCCGACCTGGCCAACCTGGCGACGTTCGGGGCTGCGCCCGTGGACCAGGCCGACGCCGACCTCGCCTGGCGGCACTTCGTCGGTGTGGACGCGCTGGTGCGGCGGAAGGCCGGCCTGGCGACCAGGATCGCGCACCGCCTGTCGCCGAGGTCCCTGGTGGGATAAGCCCGCCTCAGGAGGGCGGCGGGGTGGCCAGGGGGAGCACGATCGGGGGCTGGACCTGGTCGTCCTGGCCGCCCGGGCTCGTCTCCGAGGCGCCGCGGATGCACAGGGACGACGACCACGCCACCGACGAGGGCTGGCCGAGGGCGATCACGGCGCCGACCTTGAAGCAGTAGCCCGTGACCGGGTCCAGGCCGCCCAGGGTGTAGGTGTTGCCGCCGCTCGCCGTCGGCACCAGCCGGTTGCCCGGAGCCTGCTGGATCACCACGGGATAGCCGCTCTTGCGTACCGCCTTCCACGCGAGCGTCACCGTGGTGCCGTTGTCGGAGACCACTTTGAGGCTCTTGGGACGGTACGCGGCCACCGTCGCGGGATCGACGGTCTGGCGGCGCGCGGGCTGCTCGGACGGCCTCGGCGTCTGCGGCGGTGTCTCGCCCGGCGGTGTTCGCCGGCCGGTCGGCTGCCCTGTCGGTTGCTCTGTCGGCTGCCCCGTCGGCTGTCCTGTCGGCTGCTCTGCCGGCCGGTCCGTCGGCTGGTGGTCGGCCTGGGGCGGCGTGCCGGTGTCCTCGGTGTCGAGCGCGGCGGCCGTCGCGCCTGCGGGTTGCCGCGTGTCGGCGCCGGGCCGGCCGTTCATCGCCAGTGCCACGCTGCCCACGCCCACCAGTACGGCCAGCACCGAGGCCGTGGTGACCAGCAGCGGGACCCGGCTGCTCCGGCCCGGCTCCGCGGCGGGTGCGTGGGGCGCGGAGACCTCGGGGGGAGGCTGGGAGAAGGGTTGGGGGCCGGTGGGCGGCCTGACCTGGGAACGGTCGGGATCCACCGTCCAGACCAGCTCACGCGGCCCCGACCGCTCCGCCGGCCCCGAGTCCTCCGGCGCGGGGGAGGGGAGGCGGGCGGTCGGCGGTAGGGCCGGGTCTCCGGTGGGCAGGCGGGCCGTCAGGGGCGGGGCGGCGATGGGGGCGACGGCGGCCAGGTCGGCGGCCGTCGGGCGGGCGTCCGGGTCCTTGGCCATCGCCTTCAGCAGGGTCTCGGCCAGGTCCGCCGGCACCGCGGGCGGGAGCGGCGGCGGCGCCTCCGTCAGCACCCCGAGCACGAACTTGGCCGTGCCCCCCGCCCCGTCCAGCGGGAACGCGAGCCGTCCCGCCAGCAGTTCGTACACCATCGACCCGAGCGAGTACACGTCGGAGGCGGGCACCGGCGGGTGGCCCTCCAGCTCCTCCGGCGCCGCGTGCACCGACGGGAGGGTGCCGTCGGGCAGCTCCACGATCGACATCAGCGCGGACATGGCGAACCCCGTGAGCATCACCCCGCGACCGGCCATGATGACGTTCTCGGGCCTGACCCGGCCGTGCACGCCCCCTGCCGCGTACGTCGCGGCGAGCGTGCCCGCCACCGCCCGCAGCAGCCCCACCGCCTGGTCGGGCGGCATCGGCAGGCTCCGCCCCGGCCGCTCGGCGAGCGTGATGCCGCCGTGGAGCGGCGTCACCAGGTACGGCCGCCCGTCGCCGGTGGCCCCCACCTCAAGCACCGGGATCACGCCGTCGTGGGCGGCCAGCTCCTCGGGGAAGCCGAAGCCGCGCACGATCCGCTTCAGCGCCCGCCGGTCCGCCCGGTGGCACGCGAGCGTCTTGACCAGCACCTCGGCACCCGTGGTCGCGCTCTGCGCGAGATGCGCGGTCCACGGGCCGTCCTGGCCGGCCCGCTCCAGCAGCCGGTAGCCGCGGACCCGCTCGGTCGTCACCGTCATGCGATCACGGACGGGCCGCCCATGTCATCGGTCTCGAACGCCTCGTCCTCCACCATCGGGAGCCTGGTCTGGTCGCGGTCCCGCTCGTTCCCGTTCTGGCCGCCGCCCATCATCGGCGGCATCATGCCCATCGGCATGCCGGTGGCGCCCAGTCGGCCCGCGCCGCCCGCGGGCGATCCCGAGCCGCTGAGCTGAGTGGCCGGGGCGCTGCCCGGGAGGGTGCCGGGGCCGCCGCCGGTGGGCTGGCCGGTGGTCCCGCCGGGCGGCAGGTTCGTCTGCGGCAGGCTTGTCTGGGGCGGCAGGCCCGCGAGGTTCGTGGTGGGCGTCTGGGGCAGGTTGGGGTTGTTGAGCTCGGGGCTCTTCAGGTCCGGGGTCTGCGGGCTCTGGAGCGAGGGGTCCTTCAGCGACGGATCCTTGAGCGAAGGGTCCTGGAGCGAGGGGTTCTGCGGCGACGGGTTCTGAAGGGACGGGTCCTGGTAGCCGGGGGTGTCGAGGCCGGACGGGGTGCCCGGCAGGCCGAGACCGGAGGTCCCGTACGGGGAGCCCAGGCCGGAGCCCGCGTACGGGCTGCCGGTCAGACCGCTCGGCAGCGTCGGCCCGGGCCCGAGGGACGGGTCGGTCATCCCCACCTGGGGGGCCGAGGAGCGCTGCTCCACATAGCCCGCGATGGACCCGTAGACGTCCCCCATGAACCTGTTGAGCTGCCGCAGGTGATGGCGGGCGAGCGCGTGGCCGTTGGTGTCGCTGCCGAAGGCGTCGCCGAGGTCGTCGTCGAGGCCGACGCCGCCCGTCCGCGGCACGTTGTTCTGGAACCAGGGGAGCACCCGGGCGCCGTACCACTCCAGGGGCACGCCGACGGAGTCGGCGGCGATGCTGATGCGCGCGAGGTCGCGCTGCAGCTCGCCGACGGTCTCGAAGATCTTCTGCAGGGACTCGCCGCCCAGCGTCTCCGCGATGCGCCCGGCCTGGTTGTGCAGCAGCTTCACGGAATCGGCGCACATCTCGGCGATCTCCTTGTACCGCCTGCCCGCGTCGGCGACGCGGGCCGGGTTGGTGCCCTGGATCAGGGCGGCGACGCCGTCGCTGCTGTCCGAGTCACCGCCGTTGGCGGTGGGCCCGATGTCGTCGATCTGCGGCGCCCGGGTGTCCTTGAGCGCATCTGTCCAGTAGTCGGTCATTCCGTTCCCCGTCAGGTACGCGTGCGCAGCCCGCCCGCGATGGACTGGTCGGCGGTCTTGGCGGTCTTGACGGTGTCGTCGAGCGCCTGCACCACTGCCGCGTACACCGAGTAGACCCGGTTGATGGCGGCGTCCAGCGTGCTGTGCGCCTTGTCGGTGGTCGCCTTCATGTCGGCGGCGGCCTGCCAGTTGCCGAGGTCGCGCTCCGTCAGCCCGGCGAGGGTGAGCCGGACCTTGAGGCTCTGGCCGCCCAACTCCCCCTGCAGGCGCTTGAGGTCCTGGCGGAGCTGCTCCACGGGAGACGACCGGAGCGGCTTGCCGGTGGCCGGGTCCTCGTACTCGCCGACCTTGATGAACATCTCCTTCTTCGCCGTCCCCGGGTCCACCGGGTTGCGGGCCAGCAGGGCCTCGCGGTCGGCGTCCGTCGGCGTCCTGGGCGTCTCGGGCGGATAGTCGCCGTTGCGGTGGAAGTGGATGTGGTCGGCGTACGACTCCTCGATGTTGTCCGGATCGAAGTCGAACTCGGTGCCGCTGAAACCGCCCTCGTAGGTCTGGTTGATCTGCGGCCGCTGGTATACCGACAGGCCGAGTCCCGGCCTGGGGTTGCCGTGCGCGTCGCCTCCCTCGGGCGCAGGTGTCGACATGCTTCCTCTCCGCGGTCGAAGGACATACCGACACCTGCCTATCCCGCGCTCCACCGGGCTGCGCTTCATTTCAAGATATTTCTAAGAGACCATCCATAGGTCGGAAATGTCGGCAGACTGCCGTACCGTGCCCTTCTCCTGGCTCGGCGCCGCGGCCATCGGCCTGGCGCTGACGCTCACCCCGACCCCGGCGCCGACCGCTGGGTCGACTCCTGGGCCCACGCGCGTGGTCTCCTGTGATCCCGAGCCAGGCGTGGCGGAGGTCTCCGGCAAGCCGTGGCCGCAGGAGAGGCTGAGGTTCGAGCGGGTATGGCGCTTCACCAGGGGCGAGGGGGTGACCGTCGCCGTCGTGGACAGCGGCGTGGACGCCACCCACCCCCAGCTCGCGGGCGCCGTCACCGCCCAGGTCGACCTGACGGGCACCGACCTGCGCGACTGCGTCGGGCACGGCACGGCGGTGGCCGGGATCATCGCGGGCCGCGACCTCACCTCGCGCGGCGTGCCCGTCATGGGGGTCGCGCCGGCCGCGCGGATCCTGTCGATCAAGCAGACCGAGGGGAGCTCGGGCGACGTGTCCAGGCTGGCCCAGGGCATCAGGCGCGCCGCGGACATGAACGCCGACGTGATCAACGTGTCCGTCCAGGCCCACGACCATCCCGCGCTGAAGGGCGCGGTGGCGTACGCGCAGGCCAAGGACGCGGTGATCGTGGCCGCCGCCGGCAACGTGCGCCAGGACGACGGCGTGGTCACGCCCGCGTACCCGGCCGAGTACCCCGGGGTGATCGCGGTCGGCTCGGCCTCGCCGGACGGCGGCAAGTCGGAGTTCTCCAACAGCGTGACCCGCATCTCGGTGACCGCCCCCGGAGCCGGGATCACGAGCGCCTGGACCGGCGGCGGCTACCGTACGGAGCTGGACGGAACCAGCTTCGCCGCCCCCTTCGTGGCGGGCGTCGCCGCCCTGGTCAGGGCCCGGCACCCCGAGCTCGACCACTGGCAGGTCAAGCGCCGGCTGGAGCGCACGGCGGAGGGCGGCGGCGCGGCCGGCACCGGGGCCGGGCTCGTCAACCCGCTGCTCGCGGTCACCTCGGTGCTGCCCGCCACCGAGGAGAGCGCGCCCGCCGCGCCGCCGATCGTGCTGGCCAGGGCCCCGGTGCCGGACCCGCGCACGCGCGGCATCGCGGTGGCGATCACGGCGGGCGCGGTGGGGGCCACCGCGCTGGTGGTGTTCCTGGCGTTGACGCTGCCCAGGGCCCGTCGCAGGGGCTGGCGGGCCGGAGGGGTCACAACAGTTACAGGAAAGTTGAAATCGTAGCCCTGCCCGCTTTGACCATTTAACTTGATCCGCAGTACGGAAACCCGGTCGAAATTCCGAGAGGTGCACGTGGCAGAGCCGACACGTTATCAAGAGGGCAGCCAACACAGCGCAGCCGAACGCGCGCTCATCGCCCACCAGAACATCACGCAGATTCACAACAGGCTCACCCAGATTCCCACGACGCTCGGCGCCGCCTGGCAAGGCGAGTCCGCGAACGTCTACCGCCAGGTCCTCGACGAGTGGAACCCGCAGTTCAAGAAGGTCATCGACGCGCTGCACACGATCGCCGAGAACCTCAAGAGCTCGGGCATCACCTACACCGAGGCGAACACCCAGGCCAGCGAGGTCGCCACGAAGCTCAAGGCCGCGCTCGGCGGCGGCCAGCTCTGAGGAACGGAGGATCACCATGACGGGTGGCGGAGACATCATCCTCGCCAATTTCGACGAGATGGACGAGATCGCGTCGGAGCTCGGCCGGGCCTACGCGAATCTGGTCGGCGAACTGGCCGACCTCGAAGACGACCTCAAGGTCCTGGAGACCTGGGACGGCTCCGCCAAGGAGGTCTACCGGACCGCCAAGGAGCAGTGGAACAACGCGGTCGTGGCCATGGGCGACACCATGCAGCGCTTCGGCCCCGCCCTGCACGACGCCACGGAGATCATGCGCGACGCGGAGGCCGTCAACATCCGCCGCTGGGGCACCTGAGACCGGTGGACCAGCCGCTCATCGATCCGGCCACCGCCGGCGACACGGCCAGATGCAAGCCGGAGGCCCTCCTCGACGTGGCCGGCAAGCTCGGCGACGGCCTGCTGCCCCGGTTGCGGACGGCCGCGTACCAGGTGCCTGACCTGTCGCCGGCCGCGCCGGGGAGCTGGGACATCGCCCATGGGTACGGCGAGACCGTGCGCAGGGCCCGGGTGGCGACGGGCGACTCGCTGCAGTTCGTCATGGAGCAGGTCCAGCGGATCGTCGACGATCTGGCCGCCACTGCGAACACCGTGCGGGACGCCGACCAGCGGGCCGCCGGCGCGGTGCCGCGTACGTGATTCGAGGGGATGCGTTGCCGGAACCACAACCGATCAAGGACGGCTGCCTGCAGGGCGGGAACGTCAACGCGTACGGCGGGCGCGAGGAGATCCGGCGGCTGGTCATGGGGACCAGGCCGGAGGAGTTCGCACCGGTCGTGGACGCGTACAAGAAGACGTCCCAGCTGCTCACCGACACGATCGCGGCGCTGGGTGACAGCGCGGCGCGTCTGGTGGCCGACGGGAACTGGGGCGGGGAGTCCGCCAGGGCCATGCTCACGCGCATGAACCGGCTCCAGACCTACCTGCAGTCGCTGCGGAACGGTGTGGACGGCGTCCCTCCCGGGCTGGAGACGATGAGCGGCGAGCTGGCCTCGGCGAAGGAGCGCTTCGACAAGGCCACGGAGCAGCAGGAGTACTGGGTGGAGGCCAGCGGCATGGGGGCGGGGTCGATGCAGCCGCTCAACGATCCGGACGCGGACGCGCGGGCCTTCATGCAGCAGCTCAACGGCGCCTACCAGCGGGCGTACACGGTCATGCCGGACCGGCTGGCGTGGGACGCGGAGCTGGCCTCGCCGGCCCCCTACCTGCCGCCGCCGGTCGACCCCGTCCCGGGGCCGGCGCAGGGGGGCGACCTGCCGTACGAGAGCACGATCCCGGTGCGGTCCCGCACCGATCTGGCCGGCACGCCCGGCCACCCCTCTACTCCCGCGGGCCCGCTACCCGGCCAAGCTGCGGTGCCGGGTGCGCCCGCGGGGACGTCACCACCCACCTCCCTGGCCACCTCCCTGGCGAGTTCACCGCCCGTCGGCGGCCCGGTCATGGGAGCAGCCCCGGGAGCCGGGCAGCCCAGCCCGGCCGGGAACACGCCGCCCGCCGGGCTGCCGCCGTCCCCCGGTACGGCGCCCACCCCGGCCGGGACGGCGAGGCCGCCGGGCGACCTGGGCACGGGCCGCCCGGGGACGAACCGCCCGGTGACCACGAACCGGGGCAACCCGGCGGACCCCTATCAGGGCCGCCCCGCCGACCCGCGCACCAGCGCAGCCCAGGAGCCGGCCGGGCCGTCCGTGCGGCCGGGCAGCGTCCCGGTCGTGGACGGCTCATGGCCCCCGGCCAGATCGCCCGTGGCGGGGGCCGAGCCCGGCGCGACGGCGTCCGGCGGCGTGCCGTTCCTGCCCATGGGCGGCCCTGCGGACGGCGGGCAGAACACCCGCAGGCCGATCGCGTCGAAGAGCGACGACGACGACTTCTTCCGCCCCGCGGTCGTCCACGGCCCGCCGGTGGTGGGGTGAGCCCATGTCCGACGAATTCGTGGCGGCGCAGGTCGAATCCATCCGTCAGATGGGCCGCAACATGGCCGCCGCCCCCATGCGGGACCTGGAGCGGATGTACTCCGCCATCGGGCACGTCGATCTCTCCGCCGGCGCCTACGGCGCGTTCGGCGTGCTCGGCTCCTCGCTGGGGCAGGCGTTCGACGACGTCAGGAAGGCCGCGCAGGATTATCTGCGGGCCAAGCGGGCCGAGGCGGCCGGCATCCACGACAAGGCGTACAGCACGGCCAACACCTATGTGGACGGCGACGGGACCGCCGGTCAGGCGGCCGCGAACATCACCAGGACGTGAAAATGATCGAACAACCGTGGTCCGTCATCGAGGGCTCGGCGATGGCCGCGACCGGCTCCGTGCTCCTCGGCTGGAACCGCGCCCGCTACGCCACCCTCGTCCTGCCCCTCATGTACGGCGACACCGCCCAGCAGCGGGCGGCGGCTGAGGTGTGGGAGACGCTGGCCGGGGCCCTGCGGGCGCACCCGAATGTCGTGGACGGCTCCGTCAAGAACGTCGAGTGGACCGCCCCCAGCGCCGAGCTCTACAAGGGCACCGTGCAGCAGTACTCCGACGACGCCGCGGACAAGTCCGCCTCACCCAAGGCCTCGGCCGACACCCTGCGCCTCACGGCCGACGTGTACGACGTCCTCGGCAAGGCCGTCTTCCTCACCGGCGCGAGCATCCTCACGGCCGGGGTGATGCGCAAGGTCGCCCAGATGAACGCGTTCACCAGGGTCGCCTCGGAGGTGGCCGCCACCGGGTTCGGCCGCCGGGCGGACCAGCAGGCCGGGGCGATGGCGGCCAGGGCGCGGGCGTTCGCGGAGAGTGGCAAGGGCGTGCTGGGCAAGGTGGCGCAGAAGCTGGCGCAGATGTCGCCCGGCAAGCAGGTGGTCCTGGGCGGCGCCGCGGCCCTCACGGCCGGGGCGATGGGGCAGTCGGCGGTCGCCGACCACTTCAGCGGCACGAGACTCGAAACGACTCCGGAGGTGAAGTCGTGACGGCGTTCGACGAGAGTACCCTGGACCGGCTGATCGCCGAGGCCCAGCGGTCGGCGGGCGGGCTGGACGACCTGTACGAGCAGGTTCTCACCGTCAAGGGGGCCGCGCAGGACCCGGACAAGCTGGTGCGGGTCGAGTGCTCGGCGCAGGGGGTCACCGGGCTGGACATCGACCCGAGGGCCATGCGCTGGGGCTCGCAGCGCCTCGCCGAGACGATCCTGGTGCTGATCGCCGACGCCCTGTCCGACATGCAGGCCAAATCCACCGAGCTCCTCGGGGACGTCCTGGGGGACGGCCCGCTGGACCTGGCCGCCGAGAACAACCCGGCCGACCTGCGCATGCGGGACGCGCGGGAGGCCTACGAGCAGGCCATGGACCAGGCGGTGGCCGAGCTGGGCCGCATCGAGCGCGACCTCGACCGCTAGCTAGGAACCCGGGTCCAGGTAGGCGGTCTGGACGAGCTTCTCGCCCGACCGCCGGTCCACGTAGAGCCCGCGCCCCGGCGGGAGCTGCCGCGGGCGCACGTTCCCGAACAGCTGGCCCTCGTCCCGGGGGCCCGACAGCATCACGGCGGGCGAGTTCATCTCCTTCAGCCGCCGCACGATCGGGTCCAGCATGCTCCGCCCGGCCCCGCCCATGGCGCGCGCCAGCACCAGGTGCAGCCCGATGTCGCGGGCCTGCGGCAGCAGCTCGCCGAGCACGGCCAGCGGGTTGGCCGAGGTCGCCACGAGGTCGTAGTCGTCCACGATGACGTACAGGTCCTGGCCGGTCCACCAGCTCCGCGTCCGCAGCTGCTCCGAGGTGAGGTCCGGCGGCGGCAGCCGCGTCTGCATCACCTCATGGACGCCCTTGAGCAGCTCCGCGGCGGCGGTGCTGGAGGCCGCGTACCCGATCCGGTGCTCGGTGTCGGTCGCGTCCAGCAGCGAGCGCCGGTAGTCGATGACGAGGAACCGCGCCTCCAGCGGCGTCTTCCCGCTCGCGATGCCCTGGGCGAGCACCCGCAGCAGGTTGGTCTTGCCGCTCTCGGTGTCGCCGAACACCACGAAGTGCGGGTCGGCCTCGAAGTCCAGCAGTACCGGCGCCAGCGCGGCCTCGTCGATCCCGATCGGGATCCGGGTGCCGCCGTCCGGGGGAGCGGGCAGGGTGTGCGCGGGGAGCAGGGCGGGCAGCAGCCGCACGGGCGGCGCCGGATGCCCGCGCCAGGCCGCCGCCGCGGCCTGGACCAGGGCGGCGACCCCGTCCGCGAGGTCGTCCACGGTGGAGCGGCCGTCGATGCGCGGCAGCGCGGCCAGGAAGTGCAGGGACTCGCGGGTGAGCCCGCGCCCGGGAGCCCGCTCGGGCACGTTCGAGGCCGCCTTGCGGTCGATCTCCGAGTCGAAGGAGTCGCCGAGCCGCAGCTCCAGCCGGGTGCCGAGCAGGTCGCGCACCCCGGCCCTGAACTCCATCCACCGGTTCGCGGTGCCGATCACGTGGATGCCGAACCCCAGGCCCCTGGTGACCAGGTCGCCGAGGTCGGGTTCGAGCAGCTCGTACTCCTGGCGCAGGATCGCCCAGCCGTCCACCACGATGAACACGTCGCCCCAGCCGTCGCCCTCGTAGGCGCCCGAGGCGACCATCCGCCGGTAGGTGGCCATGGAGTCGATCCCGCGCTCGACGAACAGCCGCTCGCGCCGGTCGAGCAGCGTCTTGACCTCGGCGACCGTCCTGCGTACCGCGTCGGCGTCCAGCCGGTTGGCCACCCCGCCGACGTGCGGCAGCCCGGACAGCGACGACAGCGTGCCGCCGCCGAAGTCCAGGCAGTAGAACTGCACCTCCTTGGGGGTGTGCGTGAGCGCGAGCGAGGCGATCAGCGTGCGCAGCAGCGTGCTCTTGCCGGTCTGCGGCGCGCCGACGATCGCGACGTTGCCCGCCGCCCCCGACAGGTCCAGCCAGTACGGGTCCCGCCGCTGGTCGAACGGGCTGTCCACGATCCCCGCCACGGCGTGCAGCCGCCCCGGCCGGTCCTGGGCGGTGCCCGCGGCCGTCAGCCCGTGCTCCGGCGTGGCCTCGGCGGACGGCAGCAGCTGGTCGAGCGAGGCGGGCTCCTTGAGCGGCGGCAGCCAGATCCGGTGCGCCGCGGGCCCCTGCCCGGCCAGCCGCCCCACCACGATCTCCAGCAGGCTGTCCTTCCTGCCCTGCTTTCCGTGCTCCTCCACGGAAGGCGGCGACTGCTCCACGGGCGGCATCGGCACCCGTTCCGGCCCGTACCAGACGATCTTCCCGCGGTGCCCGGCGCGCGCCGTCACCGCCGGCCCCTGCGCCGTGGCCACCTGGTACGGCCCCGACACGTACGCCGCCTTGAACCGCGTCATGCCCGTGGTCTCGAACATCAGGTACGCGTTTCCCGGTTCGGGCGGCAGCGAGTACGCGTCCGCCACCCCCAGCACGGCCCGGCTCTCGGCCGCCGAGAACGTCCGCAGGCCGATCCGGTACGAAAGGTGCGTGTCAAGCCCGCGCAGCCGTCCCGACTCCAGCCGCTGCGAGGCCAGCAGCAGGTGCACGCCCAGCGACCGGCCGAGCCGCCCGATCATCACGAACAGCTCGATGAACTCCGGCTTGGCCGACAGCAGCTCGCTGAACTCGTCCAGCACGATGAACAGCGTCGGCAGCGGACGCAGCTTCGCCCCCTGCTCGCGGGCCTGCTCGTAGTCGCGCAGCGAGGCGTGGTTGCCGGACGCCCGCAGCAGCTCCTGGCGGCGCACCAGCTCGCCGTGGAGCGCGTCGTGCATGCGGTCCACCAGCGGCAGCTCGTCCTCCAGGTTCGTGATGACCGCCGAGACGTGCGGCAGCGTGTCGAGCCCGAGGAAGGTGGCGCCGCCCTTGAAGTCGACGAGCACGAAGTTCAGGGTCTCGGAGGAGTGCGTGATCGCCAGCGCGAGCACGAGCGTGCGCAGCAGCTCCGACTTCCCGGAGCCGGTCGCGCCGACCACGAGGCCGTGCGGGCCCATGCCGCCCTGCGCGGCCTCCTTGATGTCCAGCTCGACGGGCCGCCCGTCGGCGCCCAGGCCGATCGGCACCCGCAGCCGGTTCCTGACCGGGCGGGGCTGCCACGTCTGGGCGGGCGCGAGCCGCCGCGCGTCGCCGATCCTGAGCAGGTCGGTGAGCGTCGTGTTCGTGGCGAACACGTCCCGCACCTCCTCCGCGCCGGCTCCCGAGCCGGTCCGCATCGGCGCGAGCTGCCTGACCAGGGCGGCGAACGCGGGCGGGTCAAGCCGGTCCGGCCGCCCCAGCCCCGACCTGACCTCCTTGCCGAGCTCGTCCTCGGCGACCCTGACCACCTCGTCGCCGCCGACCTCCAGCCGCAGCGTGAGCTGCGCGGGCACCTGCGCGGTGGCGCCGCCGACGTCGATCACGGTCACGCCCTCGATGACGTCCAGGCCGAGCTGGCTGCCCGCGGGCACCGTGCCGCCGTCCACGACGACCACGTGGTATGGCAGCGCGTCCGCCGAGAGCCCCTTGCTGAAGCGCGGCCGGTCCTTCAGCTCGAACCCCAGCAGGTCGTCCAGCTCGCCCAGGTCCCCCGTGACCAGCCGCACGGGGCCGGCCCCGTCCTCCTCCGCGGGGTGCAGGGCGTGCGGCAGCCACTTGACCGGCTCCCACTCGCGCGCCCGTTCGGCGCCCGCGCAGACCGAGATCCGCAGGTCCTCCGGCGCGTGCAGCGCCGCCGCCTGGGCCAGCAGGGCCCGCACGAGCCCGCGCGCCGCCGCCGGGTCACCCGTGATCACGATCCTGGCGAACGAGTGCAGCGCCAGCGCCACCGGCAGCCCGGGAACGGTGGCGTGCGTGCGGACGAACCGCCGCAGCGCGCCCGCCGTCACCGGGTCGAGATCCTCGATCGGCCTGGTCTCCGGCGGGATCATCGGCAGCGCCAGCCGCTGCGCCGAGGTGGCGATCCTGACCTGGGCGAAGTCGTCGTCGCGGGGCCGCCGCTCCCACAGCCGGGTGGTCATCACCAGCGACCACAGGGCGGCCGGGTCCGGATGGTTCCAGGTCATGGCCTTGTGCTGCTGCGCGGCGGCGGCCCGCACCCGCTTCCTGACCTGCTCCAGGTAGCGGTAGTAGTCGCGGCGCTGGCCGTTGAGCTGGCTCTTGCGCTCGCCCGCGCCGCGCATCATCTGGCCCACGGTCATGCCGATCATCGAGACCGCGAACAGGCCGCTGGAGACCAGCATGATCGGGTTGTTCGTGGAGCCGCCGGTGAACATCAGCGCCATCGCGCCCGCGCCCGCCAGCATCGGCAGGTACGTCAGGAGCTGCGTCAGCCCGCCGCCCGTCACCGTCTCGGGGATCTCCGGCGGGGACTCCAGCAGGATCTCGCCGCCGGGGGGTTCGGGTGGCCGGCGCCGCTCGGGCCTGCGGACCACGATCAGGCTGCCGCTCACGATGCCATACAAGCCACTGACGTAGCGAAACAGGCGATACTTCAAAATTCCTGTACGGATTACACCCGTCGCGTTCGGTGTCCGGTCCATACACTCGTCCGGGTGAGCGCCACCGGAACCGACCTGTGCCGGGTCACCGTCGTGACCCCGCGTGGATTCCTGGACCTGGGCCTGCCGCCGGACATCCCGCTCGGCAACTTGCTGCCCACCCTGCTGCGCGTCGCCGGCGAAGGGCTCGCGGAGGCGGGCCTGGCCCACGGCGGCTGGGTGCTCCAGCGCCTGGGCGGCCCGCCGTTCGACGTGAACGCCACCCTGTCGGAGCTCGCCGTGCACGACGGCGAGATGCTGCACCTGCGGCCGCGCGGCCACGAGCTGCCGGAGATCGCCTTCGATGACGTCGCCGACGCGGTCGCGACCGGCGTGCTGGAGCGCACCGGCCGCTGGCAGCCGGACACGACCAGGGCCTACGGGCTGCGCGCCGCCGCCGTGCTGCTGGGCGCGGGGGCCGCCGCGCTGCTGCTGAGCGGCCCGCCCTGGCTGCCCACGGCCCTGGTCGCGGGCGCCGTCGCGCTGGTCCTGCTGCTGGTGGCCGTGGCGCTGTCGCGGGCACTCGGCGACGCGCGGGCGGGCGCGGTGATCGGGTACGCGGCCCTGCCGTACGGGTTCGTCGCGGGCCTGACCGGACCGGCGTCGGCGGCCGTCGTCCAGCCGGACACCCTGCTGTCCGCCTGCGGCGTGGTGCTGATGCTGGCCACGGCGACCGGGTTCGCCGTCGCCCAGGGGCTGCCGACGTTCCTCGGCGTGGCCGCCGCCGCGCTGTCCGGGCTGCTGGCGTCCGGGCTGGTCATGGCCTTCGACCTGCCCGCGGCCGGGGTGGCGGCGGTGCTGGCGGCCCTCGCGGTGGGGCTGACCACGGCGATCCCCTCGGTGTCGTTCCGGCTGGCGGGCATGCCGCTGCCCGCGCTGCCGACCACGGCGGAGGAGCTGCGCCGCGAGAGCGGCGCCCTGGACGGCGAGCTGGTGATCGACAAGACCGTGCTCGCCGACCGCTTCTGCACGGGGCTGGTCGCCGGCGTGGCGGTGATCGTGCTCGCCGCCCAGGCGCTGCTGACGGTGGCGGGCACGTGGGTCGCGCTCGCGATGAGCGCCGCGCTGTCGCTGTCGCTGCTCATGCGGGCCCGCGTGTTCGAGGGGCGCGGCCAGCGGGCCTGGCTGCTGACCGCGGCCCTGCTGGGGGTGGCCCTGCCCGCCGCGGCGGCGGTGGTCACGGCGGCGGACGGCGTGGTGCTCTACGGGATCGTCCCCGGGCTGGTCGTGCTCGCCCTGGGCGTGATGGGGACGGCGCTGTGGCTCACGTCCGCGCGACCGTCCCCCTTCTGGGGCCGCGTGGGCGACATCTTCGACATCCTGCTGATGATCGCCCTGATCCCGCTGGCGCTGGCCGTGATGGACGTGTACGAGACCATCCGCGGCCTGGTGAGCTAGCTGCGGTTCTTGACCACGTCCTCGAGGCTCATGGTGCCGCCCGGCGCCTTGACCGTCCACTGGAAGGACTGCGTGATGGGCGGGAGCGGCTGGCCCTGCGGAGGTTCGGTGAACGTGCCCGCCTTCGCGGTGTCGATGGCCCCCGCGTTGAAGTCGATCGCCGCGCTCCCGGTCGGGCGCATGAACGCCAGCTGCACCGCCGCCGTGCCGCCGACGCCCGCCGCGACGCCGCCCAGCACGTCCTTGAGCCCGAGCGAGCCGAGGAAGCGCTTGAGCGTGCTGGTCGAGGCGGCCAGCGACGCGCTCGCCTGGACCCCCGTCCTGCGCATGGCGACCCGGGCGGCCAGCCTGGTCTGCGGGGCCAGCGAGAGCGCCTGCAGCGCGGCCAGCCGCAGGTACGTCTCCTGCGCGATCTTGGCCGCCGCCCCCCAGTAGACCATGAACCCGTCACCGATGCTGTCCACGTGCCCCGCCACCCACTGCACGTTGGTGCGGAAGGCGTCGAGCTCGGACCTCAGCCTGGTGGCCGCGCCCGCGAACGCCTTCTGGTCGTCGGCGATCCAGTTCTGCCCCGAGTTGTTGATCACCATGGTCAGCGTGTTGTTCGCGCCCTTGTCGAGCCGGCCGCCCGCGCCCGCCTGGAGGTTGGCGGCGGCCTCCCAGATGCCGGGCACGTTCGCGACCGCGGGCACGGTGGCGAGCATGCCGACGACGACAGACGGCTCCATCCTGGCCGCCTTGCGCAGGATGCCCTGCACGGCCTCGGGGTCGGGCGGGTTCTTCGACGGGCGCAGGGGAGAGCCGTCCCTGGCGCGTCCGGCCACTCTGGGCCTCATGGCTTCTTCACCCGCTGGACGATCAGGTCCTCGGCGGTGCGCCAGTTGCCCTCGGCGTGGGTCAGGTCCTCGCCCTCCCACTTCCGCATCACGCCGAGGGCGGTCTGGGTGTCGCGGACGAACGACTCGATCAGCGACCGGTAGAGTTCCCCGACCGTCCACTCGCCCAGCGGCCCCCATCCGGGGAAGCCCACCGCCCTGTTCTCCTCGAGGATCTGGCGTACCTCGTCGAAAACAGGCAGGAGGTCGTCCCTGATGTCCCGCCGAACCTTGGCGATCGCGTCAGGAGTGATATAACGCGTATCCGGATTCACGATGATCAGCTTGTAACGTGCCGGGCGCGCGGAACAGGTCCGTCATTCACTGGTCATTGATCATTCTCAATCACGAAACCAGACAGCTTCTCCCCATTTATCCCGATAAATTGGGTTATGTAGGGGAGACATGTGATCCAAGGGGCGGGAGTTGCACAGCCAGCGCGACCTTTATCAGGCGTACCGCCTCACCGTTCAGCGCATCGGCCTGGCGCTCCTGCGCGCCCAGCCGAACCAGCCCGAATGGCCGCTCCGCCGGCAGAACATCGGTTTCCTGGCCGGCATCATGGTCGCGGTCCTGCTCTGCGTCGGCTTCGCGGTCTTCGGGCTGCTGCGCCCGGGCGGCACGAAGGCGCTGGAGGAGCCCGGCACGCTGATCATCGAGCGCGAGACCGGCGCCAGGTTCGTCTACAGCCAGGACCAGCGCAGGCTCATCCCCGTCGCCAACTACGCCTCCGCCCGCCTCGTGCTCGCCTCCCAGGACGTCAAGGAGCGCGTCGTCGCGCGGGAGGCGCTGGCCAAGTACGAGCGCGGCGCCCTCATCGGCATCCCCGAGGCCCCCGACTCGCTGCCCGGCCCCGCGAACCTGGCCCGCGGCCCCTGGGCGGCCTGCGTCCAGGAGCGCGCCGAACCGACCGGGCGCAAGCCGTACGTGACGCTGGTCGCCGGTCGCGACCTCGGCGGCACGCCGGTCGCGGAGGGGCACGCGCTGCTGGTCGACGTGGGCGGCCGGCAGTGGGCGATCTGGCGGGGCACCCGCATGCGCGTCCCCACCGGCATCGCCCGCGGGCTCACCTCGGTAGTCCCCGCCGCCGTGCCCGTGGCCTGGCTGAACGCGCTGCCCGAAGGGCCCGACCTGGCCGCGCCCGACGTCCGCGGGCGCGGCCGGCCGGTGGCGGGGCCTGGCGGCAGGACCGCGGCCGTGGGGCAGGTCTTCCGCGCGGGCGGCGTGGCCGGCGGCGAGGACCGCTGGTACGTGCTGCTGGACGACGGCTTGGCCCCCATCACGCAGGCCCAGGCCACGCTGCTGCTGAGCGATCCCGACAGCAGGGCGGCCTACGGCGGCGGCGCGGTCAGGGAGATCGCCGTCGACGCCGCCTCCGCCAACGCCGCCCCCCGCTCGCGTACCGCCATCCCGGCCGACGGCCTGCCCGCCGTCATGCCGCGCATGACCGCGTACGGCCCAGGCAGCCCCGTCTGCGTCGTCTACGCCGACACGGGCACCGGATCCACCCGCGCCCGGCTCATCACCGGCGCCGAACTGCCCGAGCCGCGCGGCGACGCCACCGACCTGGTACGCCTGCCGCCGGGCAGGGCGGTGCTGGCCGGCGTCCTGCCCGGCGACGGGCAGCTGAACGCCGTCCAGTCCTACTACCTGATCACCGCCGAGGGCCGCCGCTACGCCGTGCCCGGCGCCGACGTGCTGGCCAAGCTCGGCTACGCCCCCGGCCAGGCCACGCCGGTGCCCGCCAACGTGCTCCAGCTCATCCCCGAGGGGCCGGTGCTCGACCCGGCCAGGGCCGCCAGGCCCGTGCTCGAAGGGGGCCGGCAGCAGGCCGCGGGTCAGTAACCGCGGTAGCCGCTACCGGTCTTCATCCCGACCACGCCGGGCACGTTCGAGACCGAGCCGTAGCGCTCGATGGCGTACCGGACGCCCGCGATGATGTTGTCCACCGGGTTGTAGACGTTGTCGTGTCCCGGCAGCTTCCACCGCTGGAAGGTGGGGTCGATCGTCTGCATCAGCCCCTTGGACGGTGTGCCTCTGACCCAGTTGGAGTCCCAGGTGTTGATGCTGTTCGGATTGCCGCCGGACTCGTGCCGGATGATCGTGTAGATGTCGTTGACGTTCATCTTCTCGACCGGGTAGCCGTTGGCCTTGAGGATCTCGACGGCCTGGTTGATCCAGTCGGCGATCTGCCCTTGCGGGGCGGGACCGCCGCCCGGCGGGGGCGGGCCGCTGGAGCCGTACCCGCCGAAGCCCGTGCCCGGCGTGCCCGTGCCTGACGAGCCCGTGGCGGCGAGCGTCGTGGGTCGCGACTCCTGCTGCGCCGGTGACCAGCCGAGCGGCTTGCCCGGGGCGGGAGCGAACGGCTGCGCGTCCGGCTCGCCCAGCTCGTCGGCGACGTCCGGGATCGTGCCGAGCGCCTTCTGGATCTTTCCCGCCGTGTCGGACAGGATCGTGCCGGTGTCGGCGACGAGCTGCCGCAGCGTGCCGCGGGCCTGGTCCAGCGCGGGCTTCAGGCTCTGTGCGACCTGCTCCTCGGTGGGCGGCGGGTCGCCGCCCCGCGCCTGCCGCGCGGCGGCGGCGTAGGAGTGGCAGATCTCCAGCGCCGACGACTCGGCCGCGCGCAGGGTGCTCGCGGCGGCGTCGAGGTGGCCCGCGCACTCCTGCAGCGCCTGCCGCAGCCCGTCGCCGCAGCGCACCACCCGGCCCATGTACCCGGCGAACGCCTCCGCGCTGCCGCCCTGCCACGCGCCGCCCACGCCGGCGGTCGCGGTGCGGACCGCTTCGGTGTGCCGCTGACCGGTGCCGGCGGCGGTGCGCCAGGCGTTCGCCGCCGCGGCGATCCCGCCCGGGTCGCCGATCACCTTGGCGGCCAGCCCGGCCAGCTCCGCACCACCCGGAGCGCCTCTGACCTCCTCAAGCGCACTCATGCTCGAACCGCACCACCCGGTGCGGCCCTCATCCCGTCCGGCGTGCTCATGGGCGAACCGCGCCCCCGTCGGCGGCGATGATCGTGCGCTGGACGGCGTCCAGCGTGCGCTCCACGCCGTCCAGCCGGCCGCCCAGGGTCCGTGCCGCCACCTCGGAGACCCGCGCCAGGTCGGCCACCGCCCTGGCCATGGCGGGGGACCCCGTCACGTCCCCGAACGCCGCCGCGCCCGGGGCCGGGCCCTTCATGCCGGCGAACGCGCCCGACGCCTCACGGGCCGCCTCGGCACACGCGGCCAGCGCGTCGCGCTGGAACTTGAGCATCCCGCTCCTTCCGTCAGCGCCGGAACAGCTCCAGCAGTTCATCCGCCCGATGGGTGCGGGCGATCCACACCTCGCGCCCGCGGCGCTCCCGCGTGATCAGGCGTCCGGCCCGCAGCCGGTCGCAATGGTACGTGAGCCCGCTGGGCGCGATCTTCATGTCGGTGGCCAGCATCGACATGGTCATGGGCTGGTCGAGCGCGCACAGCAGGTCGGCGCGGACCGGCCCCACCAGCGCCGACAACTCGTCGACCGCGGGCGCGACCGGCTTGCGCCACAACGATTCCGCCCCGCGCACGGGGTAGGCGATCCACACCGCCTCCGGGTGGTCCAGGCTGAGGATCAGGGCGTCCTTCCCGGCCAGCATCGGCACCAGGACGATCTTGCGGTCGCCCAGTTCGAACGTGCCGGGTTCGAGGTCCGCGACGAGCAGGCCGCGCTCGCCGTACGCGATGCGGTCGCTGAGCGAGCCGAGCAGCAACTCGGGCCCGCCGCGCACGGTGGCGACGCCGACCCGTTCGATCTCCTTGTCCAGCAGCGGCCGGCCGCGCTTCCACAAGGGTTCGGTGGTGTTCCACACGTCGGCCAGCGCCCCGGCGTACCCGCTCAGCCAGCGCCCCGGCCGCTCGGCCGCCCCCCGCCAGTGCGCGGGCAGCGGGCCCGAGCCGAACGCCTGCTCAAGGTCCCTGATCAGGTGGTCCGGAGGCGTGTCGTGCAGGGCGCTGATCTGGGCCTGCATGGAGACGTCCTGGCCGATGGGCGTGTACGGCACCAGGCTGTCCGGGGCGACGGAGTGGCCGGGAGCGGCCAGCGGGCGCACGGCCTCGTGCCCCAGCGGGCCGACCCGCGAGCTGATCGCCCGCCGCCAGAGCTCAGGCAGACCGCGCCGGCGGCCGGCGAGCGCGTCGGCGATCATGGCGAGGACGGTCAGGTTGGGCGAGATGGCGATATGGAGCTGGGGCGTAGAGCGCACGCGCAGCTCGCTCCACACCTTGGTACTTGTGACTTGGGCCCCCACAGGTAGGAACTGTAGACAGGGAGGACATCGCCGGAGGAATGCTTCGAGAATGCTCGAAACATCCGTAAGTGGATGATCAACTTCTACGTGATGCGAACGCTGCGGCTTTCCGGGACGCGCGCCGGTCGCTCCGGGGTCAAGTTCATGAGTGTGCCCTCTTTGTGGTGCTGTGCTGTGATTTATCGAGAACTTACGCCCCATCACTAACTGCTCACTTAAAAAGCTCTTACAGCCACTTGACCATCACTAGCCCCACATGTCCCACAGCGTGACGGTTGGGGTCGGCAATCTTGCGCCCGAGGTCAAGAGATCGCCTCCCGTGAGTAGGTTTTTCCAACCGCCCTGCCCCCCGGCCCAGTGGCCGCTGCCCCCCTCGGGATGGAAGGCTTCCCGCATCCGCCCCGGTCCCCCTGCGAACGGGTGGCCGGGGTGGGAACCTCGCAGGGCACTGGAAGGAGTGCGGATGAATCAAGTAGCCGGCCGCGTCGAGGCCAAGCGGCTCAACGACCACGTGGAGCTGATTCACGTCGACAACCCGGACGCGGTGTTGGAAGTACCGCGCCGCGACTGGGAGTCGTTCACCGCGGCGGTCAAGGCGGGTGCGTTCGACCTTGAGACGCTCAACCGGTTGGCCGAGGAGAACGTGGCCTGACGCCCCGCTGCACGAAGAGGCGCCCGCTCTCAGCGCAGTGGAGCGGGCGCCTCCGTGGTGCCGGGGCGGACGTCAGCCGCGGCCGGTCCAGTACGCCTTGGCGCGGTCCCATGCCGCCGTGCCGACCGCCCGGCCGAGAGCGCGGCCCCGCAGGTCGCCCAGGCGGAAGTGGATGCCGCCGTAGCGGCGCGACATCCCGGCCTCGTCGGCCGCGCCGGAGAACGTGTGCCAGCGCAACGTCACGTCCTGCGCCGGCGTCGCGCCCGGTTCCACCTGCGACGAGCCCTTCGCGATCACGGCCTGGCCGCCGAACGCGTCGCCGCCGGTGAAGCGCTTGAGCACCTCGGCCGCCGCCGCGCTGAACGTGCTGTGACCCGAGACGTACTCGGGGAACGGCGGCGTCGGGAAGGTCGTCGTCTGGAACGGCACCCACGTGGCCCCGTCGATCACCCGGCCACCCCACGTCGGGATCTGCTGCCCCTTGTAGAGGAACCGGATCGCGGTGATCGGGCGGGCCGAGTCGTGGTCGCGCTTGACCTCCCACGAGGCGATCCCGGCGTCCATGACCGAGTTGGCCAGCGCGAAGAACAGCTTCACGTCCTGGTCGAGGCCGTGGTGGTCACGCGCCGAGATCTGCTGCGCGAACAGGCTCCAGTGGCCGGGCGGCGTCTCGCTGCTGGGGCCGTCGGCCCAGTATTCGGCGATCGCCTTCTGCCGGTCGGTCAGCGCGGCCGTGGTGGACAGGATCTCGGCGGCCTGCGTACGGAAGCCGGACGAGCCGTACACATAGGGCGCGGGCACGGCGTCGGCGAGACCGCGGGCGGCGCCGCTGAAGGAGGCCACCTGGCCCCAGTGCGGCGCGAGGAACGGCGGCGTGACCGTCGCCCCGGCCCGGTTGACGAACGTCAGGGGCGCCCACCGGCTGGGGTCGTTGAGCGAGGTCAGCGGGTCGGCCACCACCATGGGAGCGTTGACCGGCGCGTAGCCGGTGGTGTCGGCGTAGCCGCCGAGCTGGTTGGAGCCGTCGGTGTGCCGCAGGTCGAGCACCGCCCGGCACGCGGTGACGCCGGTCTGGGCCGGGACGCTCGACGCGTCGGCCGGGTCGTAGCCCAGCTCGGCCATCAGCGCGTCGAACGTGGCCCGCTGCGCCGGATAGAGGTCGACCGCCGCCAGGTGGGCGGCGAAGCTGACGGCCTCGGCCTTGTTCGCGTCGGTGCGCTCGGGCGCGGGCCGCCGCAGCGAGCCGCCCAGCCGGGTGCCGACGGCGACCGCGTCGTAGGCGGCCCACGCGTCGTAGGCGCAGGTGTGCACGATCGCCAGCGCCCTGGCCACCAGCGGCGGCCCGAGCGTGCCGCCGCGCACCGCTGCGAGCAGCGCCTGGTTCCACCGGACGACCGCATTCGTGCCGGTGGCCTGCGCGGGCAGGGCGGGTAAGGAGGGCAGGGCGAGCGCGGCGGCGCACACCAGCGCGAGCGCGGTCGCGCGTAAGGATCTCAGAACGGGCAAGGCAGGTCTCCTCGCTGTCGGCGGGCCCCCGTGGTCCCGGGCATGATGACCTTTCCATGCTCGAACACGCTTTCGGGCTAGCCTTCCGGTGACAGTCGCCTGCCGCTCCGGTGACCCAGGATCGCCCGGTTCCGAGCACGTCCTGGAGGTGGCGTCTGGGCGGGCGACCTGGCCAGTGTGCCTGTGTGGGGACGCGGCCAGATTTTTCGCGATTTTCCTAGATAATGCCCCAGTCCGAAAGTTTCGGTGATCGGTCGAAATATTCTTGACGGCTTTTGCGGTGGGCACTTAGAGTCCGAATTCAATGATCGGAATGAGCTTTCGAAGGTTCCAGAAGGAAGGCCATGACATCAGTGAACGCGCCGGGCCTGGCGCCCTGGCGGGACAGCGCGCGGACGGTCGGCGAACGGGTCGAGTCCCTCCTCGCGGAGATGACGCTGGAGGAGAAGGTCGCGCAGCTCGGCTCCGTCTGGCTCCGGAACGGGCCCGAGCACGGCAACGTGGCCCCGGGGCAGGACCGCTTCAACAAGGCCGAAGCGCTCGACGAGCAGCTGAGCCACGGGCTCGGCCACCTCACCCGCGTGTACGGCACCGCGCCGCTGTCGGCGGCCGAGGGCGCGGCCCGGCTGCGGAAGCTCCAGGAGCTTGTAGTGGCCTCGAACCGGCTCGGCGTTCCGGCCATCGCCCATGAGGAGTGCCTGACGGGGTTCGCGACGTTCGGGGCGACGGCGTATCCGACGCCGCTGGCCTGGGCGGCGACGTTCGATCCCGGTCTCGTGGAGCGCATGGCGGCGGCGATCGGCGCCGATCTGCGGGCGGCGGGCGTGCACCAGGGCTTGTCGCCGGTGCTGGACGTCGTGCGCGACTACCGGTGGGGGCGGGTCGAGGAGAGCCTGGGTGAGGACCCGTATCTGGTGGGCAAGATCGGGGCGGCCTACGTGCGCGGGCTGGAGGGGGCCGGGGTCATCGCGACCCTGAAGCACTTCGCCGGGTACGCGGCCTCGCGGGCGGCCCGCAACCACGCCCCTGTCAGCATCGGGCCGCGCGAGCTCGCCGACGTGGTCCTCCCGCCGTTCGAGGTGGCGCTGCGCGAGGGCGGGGCGCGTTCGGTGATGAACTCCTACACCGACCTCGACGGCGTCCCGGCCGGGGCGAGCGCCGACCTGCTGCGGCGGCTGCTGCGGGAGGAGCTGGGGTTCGACGGGACCGTGGTGTCCGACTACTGGGCCGTCCCGTTCCTCGCCTCCAGGCACCGGGTGGCCGAGGACGACGCCGGGGCCGGGGCGGTCGCGCTGCGGGCGGGCATCGACGTGGAGCTGCCCGAGACGGTGTCGTACGGCGCGCACCTGGTCGCGAACGTCCGCGCGGGCCACGTGGACGAGGCGCTGGTGGACGAGTCGGTACGCCGCGTGCTCCGCCAGAAGATCGAGCTCGGTCTGCTGGACGGCGGCCCGCTCGTGCCGGACGGCGCGGACGACGTCGATCTGGACAGCCCGCGCAATCGCGGGATAGCCGCCGAGCTCGCGGAACGTTCCATCGTGCTCCTGAGCAACCCCGACGGCCTGCTGCCCATCGGCTCCGGCTCGACCGCTCGGCTCGCGGTCATCGGGCCGTGCGCCGACGACCCGCGTACCCTCATGGGCTGCTACGCCTTCCCCAACCACGTGCTCGACAGCTACCCGGAGCACGGCATGGGCCTGCCCATCCCGTCCGTCAGGGAGGGTCTGACGCGGGAGTTCCCCTACGCCGACGTGCGGTACGCGCTCGGGGCCGAGGTGTCGGGCGACGACGGCTCGGGGATCGAGGCGGCGGCCGAGGTCGCGGCCGAGGCGGACCTCGCGCTCGTGTTCGTCGGCGACCGGGCCGGGCTGTTCGGCGGGGGCACGTCGGGCGAGGGCTGCGACGTGGCCGACCTGCGGCTGCCCGGGCTCCAGCCCGACCTGGTGGAGGCGGTGCTGGCGACCGGCACGCCGACCGTGCTGGTCGTGGTGTCCGGCCGGCCGTACGCGATCGGCGCCTACCAGGACCGGGTGGCCGCCCTGGTCCAGGCGTTCTTCCCCGGCGTGGAGGGAGCGGCCGCGGTGGCGGGCGTGCTGAGCGGGCGGGTCAACCCGTCGGGACGGCTGCCGGTGCAGATCCCCGGCACGCCGCCGATCAGCCCGTCCACCTACCTCCAGCCGCCTCTGGGCAGGAAGGCGGAGGGCATCACGGTGCTCGACCCCACGCCGGCGTACGCGTTCGGGCACGGCCTGTCGTACTCGGTCATCGAGTACGCGGCCATGACGACCGACCAGGCCGAATGCCCCACCGACGGCTCGGTCGAGGCCAGGGTGACGGTCCGCAACGCCGGCGCCAGGGCCGCCGACGAGGTCGTGCAGCTCTACGCCTCCGACCCGGTCGCGCAGGTCGCCAGGCCCGCCGTGCAGCTCATCGGGTTCGCCAGGGTCAGGCTGGAACCGGGGGAGGAACGGGCGGTGGCGTTCGACGTGCCGGCGGACGCGTTCTCGTACACCGGTCCCGACCTGCGCCGCATCGTCGAGCCGGGGACGATTGTGCTCTCCGCCGGGCCCTCCGCCGAAGACCTGCCGCTGCGGGCCCCCGTCCGGCTCACCGGCGAGACCGTCGTGCTCGGCTCCAGGCGGCGGCACACCACGCAGAAGTGAAAGACCCCGCGGCGGACGTGCTCGCCCGGCTACGGCAGGCGCAGCTCGGCGAACACGCCGCGGTGGTCGGTTCTGGGCACGTCCACGATCTCGACCCGCCGCACGGCCACCCGCCGGTCGGCCAGGACGTGGTCGATGGAGATGATGGGCGGCATCCCCCGGCCGTTCGGCCAGGTCGGGACCAGGCCCTTGCCCACCTGGTCGGCGGCGTCCACGTAACCGCGGTCGAGCAGGTCGCGGAAGGCGCGGTGGTCGAGGCTGGCGTTGAAGTCGCCGGCCAGCACCCGGACCGCCGACGGCGAGGCCGGGGGGAGCGCCCGCAGAGAGGCGTTCCACTCCTGCTCCATGCGCCCGAGCGGCGGATTGGGGTGGATGGCCACGAACTCGACCTTGCCGCCGCCGGGCAGCGAGACGGTGGCCGCGGGCATGTTGTGGCCGATCGGGGTGAACAGGCCGGTCAGCTCCGTCGCCGGATGCTTGGAGAAGATGCCGCTCCCGGTGGCGCCGAAGTCGGCCTGCAGCACCCGGTACGGCATGAGCTGCTTCAGTCCGGCCGCGTCCAGGCGCTCGACCTCGGCCGGGGTGAGCTCCAGGGCGCTGAACACCTCGACGTCGAACCTGCGTACCAGGTCGACCACGGTCTGTGCGTCACCGCGGCCGAACAGGTTGATCGACAGCACCCGCAGCGCCGCGCCGTTCGCGGGCGGCTGGTCGGCGCTGAAGGCCCGCGGCGTCACCACCGACACCATCACCGCGCAGGCGAGCGCGGCGGTGAGCGCGGCCGGGCGGTTGCGCCTGAGCAGCGAAAGGATCGCGGTCAGCGCCGCCAGCCCGGCACCGATGGGGGTCACGGTCATGAGCTGGGTGACGAACGAGCCGGCCTCCATGCCGGAGACCCTGATGACGGCCCACAGGGCCAGCAGCGCGACGACCGTCCAGGCTGGCCACCGCCTGCGCCGCCTCTTGGGAGCGGGGGAGCCAGCGGCCTGCCCGGTCTCCACCGTTGTGCTCACTCCGCCGTCCCGTTCCCGAGTTGCTCCACTGCTTGAACCTTAAACCGCTCTGGAGCGGCCCGCGCCGGGTCCACAGCTCACTCTCAGGTTCGGCGTTCGCGGGGATCAGCGCTTGCGGCCCACCTCGGCGTACATCCAGGTCGCGGGGGCGGCGAAGAGCGGTGTGTCGTGCCACTCCGAGACCGCCACCAACCCCGGCTCCATCAGGTCGAACCCGTCGCCGGCGTGGGCGTCTCAGGCCGTGACGTAGTCGGCGATGATCACCGTGGCGTCGTCCTTGGGATCGGCCACGGCCATCTCGTCGTACAGCCGGTCCAGGCACGCGCCCGGCGACATGCCCCCCGTGAACAGCTCCTTCATGCGCGCCGCGCCGAGCGCCTTGATCGCGCCGCTCGTGACGACCACCACGCGGTCGCCGGGACGGAGCGCGACGGCGCCGACCTCCGGGTTGAGCTCCGACGGCAGGCCGAGCCCGCGCAGCAGCGGGCCGTTCTCGAAGGAGTGCGGCGTGGTGAGCTGCTGCGGCTCGGCGCCCTTCGGGCAGTGCCAGATCGCGCCGTCGCCGATGTGCGCGAAGCGCAGGCGCGGGCTCTCGCCCGGTTCGAGGACGATCACATCCAGGGTGCTGACCAAGGTGTCGCGCGCCGGGCCGTGCAGGGACGCGGTCCGCACGGCGCGATGCGCCGTCTGCGCGCACTCGTCCAGGTCCTCCTGGTACTGCGGCCTGGCGCCGACCACCGCGCCCAGCGCCAGGGCCGCCGCCGCGCCGCCGGCCGTGCCGTGGGCCGCCGCGACCAGCCGCTCCTGGATGACGTACGCGTCCGACGGCCGGCCGCGCGAGCCCTCGTACGTGCCCCCCACCGCCACCAGGCGCGGTCGCGCCACCGGCATGCCGGCCGGCCAGTTCCCCCGCCGGCCGCGGACCGTCATCACGGACAGGCAGCCGACCAGGATCGAGATCACCAGCAAGGTCATGAGATCCCCTCTCGCCGCGTCGTCGCGACCCGCAGCCCAGTACACGCGTTACCGAGCAGACGCGACTGACGGCTGATCGGCCGTCGTAGCGGTTGACGGCCGATCAGCCGTCATGCCGCCGGACGCGCGGCGGGACAGGGTGCGGGAAGGCGGTCGACACCGCGAGCAGAGCCGGCACGAGGGAAATGACCATGCGACCCATGTCTCCACCCGCCGCCACAGAGACGCTCTTGCGTTATTGTGAAGCCCGTCTTGTGCTGTCATCGCGAGCGGGCGGCTCATGTCTCTCCCCGGTTCCACGAGTTACGACTCCGCGACCAGGCACATGGAGCGGACCATCGCGCGCACCGGTGCGGGGGCGCGGGGCGTGGTGGGCTTCGTGGCGATCGTCGCCGCGACCCTCGGGGCCGTTCCGCCGGTGTCCGTCGCCTGGCTGGCGCCCGCGCTCGCGGCCGACCTCGTGTGGACGGGGCTGTTCCTGCGGGTGGCCTGGCGCGGCCGGCGGCTTCCTGTCTGGCTGGTGGCCGGTGACGCGGTCATCACCGTCGCGCTCTGCCTCGCGCAGGGTCACCTCGTCGGCGGGGCCGCGCTCGAGGGCGGGTCTAGCTGGATCGCGGGGCTGGTGACGATGACCATCGTCGTCTCGGGGGTGGCGTGGCGGCCGTGGGCGGCCGTGCCCGCCGGGCTCGTCGTGGCGGGGGCGTATCTGGCCGGGATGCGGCTGGCGGTCCCGTACCAGGAGGTGGCCGGGACGCTGGGGATCCACCTCGTGCAGATCCTGTGCATCGCGTTGCTGATGACGCTGCTGCGCCGCTCCGCCGCCTCGGCGGACGCGTTCCTGCGGGAGAGCGCCCGCGCCGAGATCGCGCTCATCGTCGAGCGGCTGCGCCGCGAGGACGAGTTGCGCCAGGTCGGCAGCATCCACGAGACGTCGCTGCACACGCTGACGATGGTCGGGCTGGGCACGTACGACAAGCCCTCGCCCACCCTGCGCCGGCAGGCGGTGGCCGACCTCGCGGCGCTGGAGAAGCTGCGCGACAGGCCGAGCGCCGAGTCCGCTCCCATCGCCCTCGACGCCCTGCTCGACGAGGTGGCCGGGCGGGCGACGGGGCTGGCCGTCCGCAGGCGGCTGACGCCGGAGACGGTGCCGGGGGAGGTCGCGGAGCGGTTCGCCCGCGCGGTCACCGAGGCGCTGGCCAACGTGGCGCTGCACGCCGGCGTGCGCGAGGCCGAGCTGGTCTCCCGCCGGTGCGACGGCGAGATCAGGGTGGAGGTCGCGGACGCGGGCGGCGGCTTCGACGTGGAACGGGTGCCGTCGGACCGGTTCGGCGTGCGCGGGTCGATCCTCGACACGATGCGCTCGCTCCCGAACGCGGGCGCCGACATCCGGTCCGGCGACCAGGGCACCCGGGTGAGCCTGTGGTGGCGGCCATGACCGGCGGCGTTCGGGGGCGGGGGCGGCCATGACGGACGACATCGAAGAGGTGGCGCGGCGGTACGCCCGCTACACCGCGCTCGGCGCGGTCGTGATCACCGCGGTCTGGCACACCGGCTACGACCTCACCGTCACCGTCTCGGGCTGGTCGGCCTTCCGCTGGCCGTGGCTGGTGGCGGTGGCCTGGACCGCCTACACGGTGATCGTCGTGATCGCCGCGCGGTCGCTGGTCCGGGTGTTCGAGGGGCCGGCCAGGGCCCGCGAGCTGGCCGCCGTCGTGCTGGCCGCGGACGTCGCGGTGATCGTGTCCGGCCGCCCCGAGGACCTGCTCGGTCCCAGCGACTGGGGCTGGGGCTCGGTGGGCTGGGTCGGCGTCCTGCTCATGTGGAACCGGCCGGCCTGGCGGCGCGAGCTGATCGCGTTCCTCTCGCTCAACGCCGGGATCATGCTGACGGCGATGATCGTGACGGGGACCGTCGACCGGGTCTCCATCGCCAAATACCTGATGGTCATGGTCGGCAGCATCACGCTCCAGCTCGGCTACGCGGCGGGCTGCCACACGCTGCGCGTCCGCGCCGAGGACGCCGCGCTGCTGGCCCGCCAGCTGGCCGCCGACGACGCCTGGCGGATGTCGGCCCAGCGCATCCACGCCGACCGGCTCCGCCGCTACGCCGCGATCCGCGACGTGGCGGAGTCGCTGCTCGAACAGCTCGCCGACGGGGCCGACCCGGGGGACCCCCGGGTACGCGAGGACTGCACGGCCGGGGCCATGCGGCTGCGGCGGCTCATCACGGAGCGGGAGGACGTACCGGACGAGCTGGTGTCGGTGCTGCGCGAGCGCATCGACGCGGCCGAGCGGCGCCAGGTCCTCGTGACGGCGCCGCCGTTCGGGGAGCGCATGCCCGCCCTCCCGGACGGCGTACGGGAGGATCTGCTCAGAGCGCCCGTGCGGGTGCTGGACGGGGCGAGGTCGCGGGCCAGGGTAACGGTGTCGGCGATGTCCACGATGGTGAGCGTGGCAGTCGTGGCCGACAACGACGACCTGCCCGTCAGCACCGTCCCGGTACGCGAGCCGAGCGGGGTCGTCGTCACCTATCAGCGGCAGGGAGGGGAGGTATGGGTCAACAGCATCTGGGAGGGCCCGGCGGAGCGGCAGGACGCGTGACGGTCGCCCTGGTGGAGGACCATCAGGTGGTGGTGGACGGCGTCAGGTCGTGGTTCGGGCCGCCGAGCCCGGTGGAGCTGGTCGCGCAGGGGCCGACCATCGAGTCCGTCCGCGGCGTCCGGGCCGACGTGCTCCTGCTGGACCTCAACCTCAACGGCACCATGGTCGTGGACCGGGTCGCCGAGCTGTGCGCGGGCGGCCAGCGGGTCGTCGTCTTCTCGGAGCACGAGGAGCCGGAGACGGTCCGCGCGGTGCTGGACGCGGGGGCCTCGGCTTTCATCGGCAAGGGCCGGGCCACCCGGGAGTCCTGCCTGGAGACCATCCTGGAGGTGGCGGCCGACCGGCCGTCCGTCACGCCGCCCATGGCCCAGGCGATAGCCACGGACGAGGGCCCGCACCGGCCGCAGCTGTCCGACAAGGAGCGGGCCGCGCTGCTGTACTGGTTCCAGTCGATGTCGAAGGCGTCGGTGGCGGCCAGGATGGGCATCAAGGAGCGCACCGTGCGCCAGTACATCGATCGCGCCAGGGTCAAGTACGCCGCCGCCGGCCGCCCCGCGCCGACCAAGGAGAAACTCCTCATCTGCGCCATCCAGGACGGGCTGGTCCAGCCGGACGAGGTGACCGTCTACACCTCCCTGGCCGCCCGCGGCACGCAGTCCGACGAGTTCCGCCCTGGGTGAAGGCGTTATGCCGTGGGCGATGCGGGGCTGACCCGGCCGAGCCGGAAGGGCAAGGTGGACCTCGAACGGACGGCCGATCGAGAGGTGGTGCCACGTCATGGCGGTCGTGGAGGTGCCGGGGCCGGGGAGTGGCTGGGGTCGGAGCTCCGGGGCGAGGACACCTGGCGGGTCCCGCTCACGCGGGCGCACCGGCAGGAGGTGCTCGCCGCCGTCCACGCGGCCGGGGGCGGGATCTCGCGGGAGAGCTTCCGGCTGCCGAAGCTCGCTCCCGTCCTTCGCCGGGTGCGCGACGAGCTCACCCACGGGCGTGGCTTCGCCCTCATCCAGGGAGTGCCCGTCGAGGAGCTGAGCGAGCGCCAGTGCGAGACGGCCGCCCTCGGTCTCGCCGCCCACGTGGGCGCCATCGTCCCCCAGGGTCCGGAGGGGGCGCCGCTCATGCACGTCCGCGACACGGGTGCCGATCCGGCGCAGGCGCGGACGAAGAGCTACCAGCACAGCGGCCGGCTCGGCTATCACAGCGACCCGACCGACGTCGTGGCCCTCCTCTGCGTCCGCCCGGCCGAGTCCGGCGGCCTCAGCGCCGTCGTCAGCTCCGTGGCGGTGCACAACGAGGTCGTGCGCACCCGCCCTGACCTGGCGGAGCTCCTCTACGAGCCGTGGTGGCACGATCGCCGCACCGGCGACGGCCCCGACAGCTTCTACACCAAGCCGATCTGCACGGCCCGGCCCGGGGGCGGGGTGTCCATCGCGTACGGCCCCGACTACCTACGCTCCGCCCAGCGCGGCGCCACCGTGCCGCCCTTCACCCCGGAGCAGGAGGAGGTCATGACCCTCCTCGACGACCTGACCAACGACCCCCGCTTCACGCTCACCATGGATTTCCGGCCGGGCGACCTGCAGTTCCTCAACAACCACGTGACCTTGCACAGCCGCACCGCCTACGCGGACCACCCGGACCCCGCCCGCCGCCGCCACTTACTCCGCCTCTGGCTCAACGTCGAGGGCGCTCGAGATCGCCAGGATCGAAACTGACGGGGAACGGCGTCGTCAGATTCGCGACCTGACCTGCCTTGTAGGCGGTCGGCGGGTCGTAGGTGTCGCCGTTCAGCTCATAGGCGTAGAGCGTCGGCCCTTCGTTCAGCTCGATCCGCCAATAGTTGGGGATGCCCGCCGCCGCGTATGCATCGATCTTGAGGACTCTGTCTCTCATCTTGGTGCTCGGGCTGACCACCTCCGCGGCGAGTTGGAGATCCTCCGGCGAGTACATGAGCTGGTCCATGTCTGCGGGCACGATGACAAGGTCAGGTATGTAGTAGTCCTTGTCGGTGACGCGGAGATTGACGGTTGCCAGGGGCTCCAGCTCGGGTGGCGCCGCATCGTCGAGGATGCGCTGTAGCCGATAGATAGCGCGCTGGTGGGGCGAGGTGGGGGAAGGGCTCACCAGTAGGCTCCCGTTGAAGAGCTCGTAGCGGTTCCCGTCGTCGGGGAACTCGAGCAGGTCGTCGACTGTGTACGGCGGCGCAGGAATGACAATCTCGCGCCTCGTGGTCGGTTCGATCGTCGCCATTGCGGTCACCCACCAAGTATCGGGAATCTCGCCCTCGCTCACATGTTACTTCCCCAATTTCCATCACTTTAAGTTCCGGGTTAGTCACGTATTGATACATCCCTTTCGGATCGGACATAAGTGAAAGTTTCAGTCAATCTGACCACTCGGCGGGAAAGCCCTTTCCGCTGCTCATCCGGCACGTCGACCTGGGCCCGCGGAATGATGACCATGAGCTGACATGGCCCGTCATTTGTGTGGACTTGCGGGGTCAGATACGGTCGCCCCGCGGAGCGCTCCCCCTTCCCGGAACCCCCCGACCGGAACACGGAGATCGCACTATGCCCCAAGCCGGATCCCACCGCTGGGCGCGGCGCGCCCTCGCTGTGCTGCTGTCAACGGCGATGATCTTCGCCGTCCCCCTGGCCGACTCCGCCTCGGCGCACGGCTCGGTCGTCGACCCCGCCTCCCGCAACTACGGCTGCTGGCTGCGCTGGGGCAACGACTTCCAGAACCCCGCCATGCAGCAGCAGGACCCCATGTGCTGGCAGGCGTGGCAGGACAACACCAACGCCATGTGGAACTGGAACGGGCTCTACCGCAACGGGGTCGGCGGCAACCATGAGGCGGTCATCCCCAACGGCCAGCTGTGCAGCGCCGGCCTGACCGAAGGCGGCCGCTACCGCTCCATGGACACGCCGGGACCGTGGACGATGGCCAACCTCGCGAGCACGTTCAACATCCGCCTGAGCGACCAGGCCAGGCACGGTGCCGACTACATCAGGGTCTACATCACCCGCCAGGGATACAACGCCCTCACCACGCCCCTGGGGTGGAACCACCTGGAGCTGGTCCGCACGACCCCCAAGTACGCGCCCGGTGACGTGTACATGATCAACAACCTCGGCAAGGGCTCGCGCACCGGCCGTCACGTGATCTACGTGATCTGGCAGGCCTCGCACATGGACCAGTCGTTCTACTTCTGCAGCGACGTCAACTTCGGCTGATCCGCCGGAGGTGGGGGCGGGTCGAGGCGCGGACGGAGAGCTCTATCGGGTGCACGCGCTCCGTGCCCACGGGCGCGGCCCCGGACAGCAGTTCGAACAGCAACTCCGCGCAGCTCGCCCCCGCCTCCTTCGGGCGCAGGTCGATCGCGGTGATCGGGGGGTCGGCCAGGCGGGTGGCGGCGCTGTCGACGCACGAGGCGAGCAGCACGTTCACGCCGGCCTCCCGCAACAGCGGCGCCACCTCGGTCGCCGCCCCGGCCGGCGCGCACACGAGAGCGTCCAGAGGCCCCTCCCCGCTCCGCCCCAGGGCTGCCACCGCCTCGTCCGGTGCCTGGCCGGCGTCCCGGCTGATGGACCGGCCATCGCCCCGCCCGGAGGCCCCGCCGGCGTCGAGGAGGGCGCGGGCGGCGGCCCGTACCTCGTCGCCCGGCGCGTCGAAGGACACCCGCCGCACCAGCGGCACGACCCCGTGCGCCGCGCACCACTCCAGGTAGCCCCGGTGCACGTTCCCCGCCCAGTCGCTCTCGTCCCCCGCCACGATGAGCGCGGGCCGCGACGCGCCCGACTCGCGCAGGTGGTCGAGGAGGCGGGCCAGCATCGAGGCGTGCTCCGACCACACCACCCCGTCCGCCTGCCGGGAGCCGGGGAAGCGCTCGCACGAGACCGTCGGCAGCCCCGTCGCCATCAGGCTCTCCACCACGGGGTCGCCTCCCAGCGGGTCCCCGAGCACGAGGCCGTCCACGCGGGGCGGCCGTGAGCGGCGCTGGCCGGACGTGATCAGCGTGACGTCGTAGTCGTGCCGCGCCGCCTGCTCCACCACGCCGAACACGAACGACATGTAGTAGGAGGAGCGGGTCAGGACCTCGGGCACGTGCAGGCCGATGGTGCCGGTGCTGGCCTTGCGCAGGTGCCTGGCCGAGCCGTTGGGCACGTAGCCGAGCCGCTCGGCGACCTGTGCGACCGCCTCCCGGGTGCGCTCCGAGACCCGCCCGGAGCCGCGCAGCGCGTCGGAGGCCGTCGTCTTCGACACCCCCGCCTCCCTGGCGACGGTGAGGATCGTGACCGGCTCCTCCGCGCGCACGCCTGCCTGCTCGCGCCCCTCGTCTGCTCGCACGCCCCGATGGTAGCCGCCCTGATCGCCCGCTTCCGCCGCCCGCGACGCCCGATCCGGCTGCCGCTGCCGGGCCTGGGCGAGGCGGCGGGAGCCCGCCGGGCCCGGGCGCTGCCCGATCCGGCTGCCGGGGCCGGGCGAGGCGGTGGGAGCCCCGGCCGCCGCGCCCTGCGGTGTTCCCCGTGCTCACCGACGCACGCCGGGAGCGGAAGGGGCCCGTGCGGACGGTGGGGCTTCGGTAAACGCTCTGTTTCGGGTGGCTCCTGGGTCTTGTCTCGGTCCGGTGGTCGCAACTAAGTTAGCCCAAACCTTGCCGGAACGTTCCGGCATCAGAAAGGGGCGGAACGTTGCACCTGACCACCGGGAAGCACCCCCACCCTCTCGACCCCCTCGCCGCGCAGGAGATCGACGAGGTCAGGCGGATCCTGATGGAGGAAGGCCTGCTGACCGACACGGTGCGGGTGGCCTACCTCGGCCTCGAAGAGCCGCAGAAGGGCGAGGTCCTGGCGTACGAGCCGGGCGCCCCCGTCGGCCGCCGGGCCCGCGCGTTCCTCCTGGACCTGGCCACCGAGACGGCCGAGGACGTGATCGTGTCGATCAGCGCGGGCACGGTCGAGGAGCGCAGGCCGATCGACCCGGTCACCGACGGCCAGGTGCCCATGCTGGACGAGGAGCACGCCCTGGTCAGGCGGGTGCTGAGGGAGGACCCGGCCTGGGCCGAGTCGCTGCGGCGCAGGGGGATCGAGGACCCGGCGGGCGTCTACCTGGCCGCGCTGAGCGCGGGCAACTTCGGCCTGCCCAAGGAGGAGGGGCGGCGGGTGGCGAGGGTGCTGGCGCACCTGATGCCCACGCCCGAGAGCCTCCCGTGGGCCCACCCCGTGGACGGCCTGGTCGCGTACGTGGACCTGGTCAAGGGCGAGGTCATGGAGATCGTGGACACCGGCCCCCAGCCGATCCCCGAGGAGCCCGGCGACTACCACCACGGCCCGCACCGGACCACGCAGAAGCCCATCCACATCACCCAGCCCGACGGCCCCAGCTTCACGGTCGACGGCCCGCTGATCACCTGGGAGAAGTGGAGCCTGCGCCTCGGGTACGACATGCGCGAAGGGCTCACCCTGCACCAGATCGGCTTCGAGGACGACGGCCGCACCAGGCCGATCGTCTACCGGGCGTCGGTGGCCGAGATGCTGGTCCCGTACGGCGACCCGAGCCCGATCCGGTTCTGGCAGAACTACTTCGACACCGGCGAGTACCAGCTCGGCAAGCTGGCCAACTCCCTGGAGCTCGGCTGCGACTGCCTCGGCGAGATCACGTACTTCGACGCCGTCGTCACGGACGGCGCCGGCGTGCCCAAGGTGATCACGAACGCGATCTGCATGCACGAGGAGGACTACGGCGTGCTGTGGAAGCACACCGATCCGGCCAACGGCTCCAGGGAGACCCGCAGGCAGCGGCGCCTGGTGATCTCGTTCTTCGTCACGGTGGGCAACTACGACTATGGCTTCTACTGGTACCTCTACCTCGACGGGACCATCGAGCTGGAGGTCAAGGCCACCGGCATCGTGTTCACCGGCGCCTACGACGACCGCGCCGCGCCCTACAGCTCGGAGGTCGCGCCGGGGCTGGCGGCGCCGTACCACCAGCACCTGTTCAGCGCCCGGCTGGACATGACGGTGGACGGCGTGGCGAACGCGGTCGACGAGGTCGAGGCGATCAGGGTCGAGAGCCCGCACGGCAACGCCGTCGGCCGCGCCGTGAAGCGGCTGCGCACCGAGGGGGAGGCGCGGCGCGACGCCGACCTCGCCAAGGAGCGCACCTGGCACGTCGTCAACCCCGAGGCACGCAACCGCCTCGGCCGACCGGTCGGCTACGCCCTGCACCCCGAGGGAAAGCCGACCCTCCTCGCGCACCCGGAGTCGTCCATCAGCAGGCGGGCCGAGTTCGCGACCAGGCATCTGTGGGTGACGAGGTACCATCCCGCAGAGCGCTATCCTGCCGGTGACCTGGTCAACCAGCATCCCGGCGGCGCGGGCCTGCCCGCCTACACCAGGGCCGACCGCGACATCGACGGGCAGGACATCGTGCTGTGGCACACGTTCGGCCTGACACATTTCCCCCGCACCGAGGACTGGCCGATCATGCCGGTCGACACCTGCGGGTTCGTACTCAAGCCGGTCGGGTTCTTCGACCGGAACCCCACGCTCGACGTCCCGCCGAGCGCCGCCGAACGTTCCTGCCACTAGAGGAGAAGAGGCCCATGCGTCCCATACGCCTGGCCTGCGGTGTCATGGCAGCCCTGCTGGCCTCGGCCTGCGCCGCCACCGGCACGACCACCACCCCCGCCACCACCCCCGCCACAGCCCCCGACCAGCCCAATCCGACCGGCTACCTCGCGACGGCCGACCAGTCGCTGCCCACCGGGGGCACGCTCAACCTGGCCGTGCACATCGACAGCGGCGCCGCCACCGGGTACGACCCCCAGCTCGCCGACGTCGCCACCACCTGGCAGCTGCTCTCGCTGTCCTACGAGACGCTGGTCACAGTGGGCCCCGACTTCAGCGTGCAGCCCATGCTGGCCGAGAAGTGGGACACCCCCGACCCCAAGACGTACGTCTTCCACCTGCGCGACGGCGTCGCCTTCTCCAACGGCCGCGAGATGACGGCCGACGACGTGGTGGGCAGCCTGAAGCGGCTGCTGGCCTCCAAGTCGGTCTGGCGCGGCCAGCTCGGCCCGGTCAAGTCGGTCACCAAGGACGGCGACCGCGCGGTCAAGGTCACCCTGAGCGAGCCGTACACGCCGTTCCTGGCCGCCCTTGCCAACATCCCCGCCGCGGTCCTGCCCATGAAGGAGATCGACGACAAGTCGGTCGACCCGGCCAAGACGCTGCTCGGCACCGGCCCGTACGTGGTGGAGAACCACCGCCAGGACGTGTCGTGGACCTTCAAGCGCAACGACAAGTACTGGGCCAAGGGCAAGCCGGTCGCCGACGCCGTCAACGTCACGATCGCCCCCGAGGAGGCCGCGCGCATCGCCGCCCTCCAGAACGGCAGCGCCGCCCTGGCCACGCTGGGCAACGTCGACTCGGCGACCATGCTGGCCGGGGCGAAGAACGTCCAGGTCGTCACCCAGGCCACCACGGACTTCTACTACCTGATGCTCAACACCCAGGCCCCCGGCTCCAGATTCGCCGACCCGAAGGTGCGCCAGGCCATCGCCATCGCGCTCGACCAGAAGCAGATCGCCGACGTGGCGCTCGGCGGCAAGGGCAGGCCGACGGCCGTCACCCCGGCGGGCCTGCCGGGCGCGTGCGACCCGGCCGCGCTGCCGTCGGCGTCCAAGAGCGTGGACGAGGCGAAGAAGCTGCTGGCCGAGGCGGGCGCCCAGAACCTCACCTTCACGCTCAGCATCTTCTCCACCGAGCCCGCCCCGGCGGTCGCCCAGGTGATCCAGCAGAACCTCCAGCAGGCCGGCATCACCGTGAAGATCGAGCAGCTGGACGAGGCGAGCTGGTCGGGCAAGGTGTACGGCAAGGCGCCCGCCGAGTTCGACGCCGCGCTGTCCTGGTTCGCCGGTTACGCCGACGCTGGCATGGTCACCAAGTGGTGGAACCCGGAGACGGCCGGCTTCAACGTCGGCTTCATGAAGCCGGACAAGGAGCTGAACACGCTCATCGACGCGGCCGGCAAGGAGCCCGCGGGCGCCGCCCGCGACAAGGCGCTGGCGGCCGTCTGCGCCAAGGCCGACACCGACGCGCAGATGATCCCGCTGGTCACCCGCCCGGCCACGGTCGCCTTCCGGGCCGACGCGCTCAGCCCCAGCCTGTACGCCACCGAGGGGTACGGCAACGTGCTGCGCCTGGTCGCCGACGCCCGCGTGAAGAAGACCCAGTAGCCATGCGCCTGCTGATGTGGTGGGCCGGCCGGGCGCTCAGCTCGGCCGCCACACTCCTGGGCGTCTCCGTGCTGATCTTCGCGGCCGTGCGTCTCATGCCCGGCGGCTTCGCGGAGACCGTGCTGGGGCCGTTCGCCACGGCCGAGCAGAAGGCGGAGCTGGCCGCCCGCTACGGGCTCGACCAGCCGGTGTTCATGCAGTACGGGCACTGGCTGGCCGCCGTCGGGGGCGGCGACTTCGGCATCTCCATGATCAGCCGCCAGCCGGTCGGCGCGGAGCTCCTGGCCCGGCTGCCGGTGACCGGCGAGCTGACCGTGCTGGCGGTGCTCGCCAGCGCGCTGGCCGGGGTGCCCCTGGGCGTGCTCACCGCCGTGCGCGCCAGACCGGGCGGTGGCGGCGCGGCGGGGCGGCTGATCAGCGGGCTCGGCGTCAGCGTGCCGGAGTTCGTGCTGGGCAGCCTGGTCGTGTTCGTCTTCTCCCGGTACGCGCTCGGCCTGGAAGTCGGCACGTGGGTGCCGTTCACGCAGGACCCGGCCGCGAACCTGGCCACGATGGTGTTGCCGGCCGCCGTCCTGTCGGTGTTCGCCGTCTCCGTCACCGCCAGGACCACCCGGGACGCCGTGCTCGGCGTGCTGGTCGAGCCGTACGTCACGGCCGCCGTCGGGCGCGGCGAGTCGCCGTGGTTCATCGTCCGGCACCACATCCTGCGCAACGCCGCCACCCCGGTGGTGACGCTGCTCGGCACCATCACCGCGTACCTGCTGGGCGGGGCGCTGATCGTGGAGCACGTGTTCAACCTGCCGGGCGTCGGCTCGTACGTCGTGCAGGCCGTCGGCCGGCGCGACTACGCGGTCGTGCAGGCGGGCGTGCTGCTGGCGGCGGCGGTGTTCATCGTGATGAACGTGCTGATCGACCTGCTCGTCGGCGTCCTGGACCCGAGACTCGGCGTGCTGGCGGGGAGGCGCTCATGAGGAAGCTGGACCGGCTGTCCGTCGCCGGGCTCGTCTGCCTGGCGGTCCTGGTGGTGTTCGCGCTGGGTTCGCTGGTCGGCGCCGGGGGAGACCCGGACGCGATCGTCGGCCCGCGCCTGCAGCCGCCGGGGCCCGGCTGGTGGCTGGGCACCGACAACCTGGGCCGTTCGGTGCTGCCGCGCGTCCTGGAGGGCGTGGGCACGACGCTGCTGCTGTCGTCCGTCGCGGTGCTGGTGACGGCGGCACTGAGCGCGACGTTCGGCATCATCGCCGGATATCGCGGCGGCTACCTGAACGAGCTGGTGATGCGCCTGGTGGAGGTGCTCTACTCCTTCCCCGCCATCGTGCTCGCGATCCTGGTCGCCGCCGTGCTCGGCCCCGGGCAGACGGCGGCGCTGGCCAGCATCGTGCTGGTGACGATCCCGCTGATGACCCGGCTGGTGCGGGCCGCCGCCGTGGCCGTCTCGCAGCGCGACTACGTCACCTCGGCGGTCATCAGCGGGGCCCGGCTGCCGCGGGTGCTCGGCCGGCACGTCCTGCCCAACGTGGCGGGCACGATCGCGGTGCAGGGCACGTACGCGCTGTCGGTCGGGATCGCGGTCGAGGGCGGGCTGAGCTTCCTCGGGTTCGGCGTGCAGCCGCCGCAGGCCTCGCTCGGCGTGCTGATCCAGCAGGGCGGCACCTACATGATCGCCGCGCCCTGGCTGATCCTCGGCCCCGGGGTCGTGCTCGTGGCGGCGATCCTGGCGATCAACGTGGTGGGCGACGGGCTGCGCGACCGGCTCGAACCCCGGGAGACGAGGTCTTTGACATGAGCCTGCTCACGGTGCGGAACCTGGTGATCGACTACGCCGCGACCAGGGCGCTGGACGGCGCCGACCTGGAGGTGGCGCGGGGTGAGACGGTCGGCCTGGTCGGCGAGAGCGGCTCCGGCAAGTCCACGCTCGGCTCGGCCGTCGGCCGGCTGCTGCCCGGGACGGCCCGGCGCAGCGAGGGGGAGGTCGTGGTGTCCGGGGAGCCGGTGTTCGACCTGCCTCCCAAGCGCCTGCGCCGGCTGCGGAAACGGCATCTCGGGTTCGTCTTCCAGGACCCGATCGCCTCGCTCGACCCGACCATGCGCGTCGGCAACCAGCTCCGCCTGATGCTCGGGCGCGGCGCCGACGTGGGCTTCCATCTGGGGCGGGTCAAGCTCGACGACCCGCGCGTCATGCGCTCGTACCCGCACCAGCTCTCCGGCGGCATGGCGCAGCGGGTGGCCATCGCGATGGCCATGGCCACCTCGCCCGAGCTGCTCGTCGCGGACGAGCCGACCGCCGCGCTGGACAGCCAGGTGCGCGAGGAGGTGCTGAACGTGGTCTTCTCCCTGGCCGCCGAGGCCGGGACGAGCATCCTGTGGCTCAGCCACGACCTGCCCGCCGTCGCCCGCAGGTGCGACCGGGTCGCGGTCATGTACGGCGGCCGGGTGGTCGAGTCCGGGCCCGCCCGCGAGGTGCTGGGCAAGCCCGCCCACCCGTACACGGCGGCGCTGGCCGGGTCGGCGCCCGCCGCCGCGGCCCAGGGTGTCCGCCTGGAGCCCGTGCCCGGCCGTCCGCCCGTCCTCACCGGGCCGTCCCCGGGGTGCGCCTTCGCGCCGCGCTGCCCGTTCGCGGAGGAGCGCTGCGAGCACGAGCGGCCGGCTCCCGTCCGGGTCGGCGAGCAGGACGTGCTCTGCCACCGCGCGGGAGAGGTGGTGGCATGATCCTCGAACTCGACGACGTCACCGTCACCTTCGCCGCGGGCCCGCCGCTGCGGCGTATCCACCTGGACGCCATGAGGCACGTCTCCCTGTCCGTCGCAGAGGGGGAGACGCTCGGCCTGGTCGGCGAGTCCGGCTCGGGCAAGACGACCAGCAGCAGGGTCGCGCTCGGCCTGCAGCGGCCCACGTCCGGCACGGTCAGGTTCGACGGCCGCCCCTTCCCCAAGCGGCGGCGGGAGTTGGCGGGCCGGATGCAGGCCGTGCTGCAGCACCCCCACTGGTCGCTCAACCCGCGCATGCGCGTCGGCCAGAGCGTGGCCGAGCCGCTGGCCGTGCTCGGCAGACCGGCCGGCGACGCGGTCACCGAGATGCTGGAGCACGTGGGGCTGGAGGCGTCGTTCGCCTCCCGCTATCCTCATGAGCTGTCCGGCGGCCAGCGCCAGCGCGTCTCCATCGCCCGCGCGCTGGTCACCAGGCCGCGGTTCATCGTCTTCGATGAGGCCGTCAGCGCGCTGGACGTCTCCGTGCAGGTGCAGATACTCAACCTCATCAAGGACCTGCAGGCCGAGTACGGCTTCAGCGCCCTGTTCATCTCCCACGACCTCGGCGCGGTCCGCTACGTCGCCGACCGGATCGCGGTCATGCGCAAGGGCGAGATCGTCGAGACCGCCGACACGGCGACCTTCTACACGGCACCCGCCCACGAGTATTCGAAGCAGCTTCTGGAGGCCCTATGAATGACACTGTGACCAGTGAGCCCCGGCTCGCGACCCCATCGTCGTTCGCGCCCGGCGTGCCGCGCAACGCGGACCTGCCGCTGACCCCGCAGGCCAGCCCCGGGCGCGGGTCGGTCGCGTTCGACCTGCCCGGCGTGCTCGTCGGCACGGCCGAGTACGCGGAGGGCCCCACCGGGTGCACCGTGATCCACGTCCCGGCCGGCGCGCGCACGGCGGTGGACGCGCGCGGTGGCGCGGTCGGCGTGAGCGGCGGGTACGACTTCAACCACGCCATCTGCTTCGCCGGCGGCTCGGTGTACGGGCTGGCCGCCGCGGCGGGCGTGAGCGACGAGCTGCTGGCCCGCAGGGACAACCGGACCCGGTGGGACGACCTCCAGCTCGTGTCCGGCGCGGTGATCTACGACTTCTCGGCCAGGGACACCGCCGTCTACCCGGACGGCGAGCTGGGCAGGGCCGCGCTCCGCAACGCCGTCGAAGGCGAGTTCCCGGTGGGCCGGTGCGGCGCGGGACGCACGGCGAGCGCCGGCAAGGTGGACTTCGGCCGGGCCGAGTTCGCCGGCCAGGGGGCCGCGTTCGGCACGTTCGGCGAGGCCAAGGTGCTGGTGGCGACGGTGGTCAACGCCGTCGGCGCGGTCGTCGACCGGCAGGGCGGGATCGTGCGCGGCAACTACCACGCCGAGGACGGCGCCCGCCGGCACCCCGGCGCTGACTACGCCGCGATGGTCGGCGACCCGGCCCCGGCCGTCATGGGCAACACCACGCTGACCGTCATGGTGACGAACGTGAAGCTGACCGACATCGAGCTGCTCCAGGTGGGCCGCCAGGTGCACAGCTCCATGCACCGCGGCATCCAGCCGTTCCACACCATGAACGACGGCGACGTGCTGTTCGCGATGACCACGGACGAGGTGGACCTGGTGAGCGTCAAGCCCACCGGCCTCGGGACGCTCGCCTCCGAGCTGGCCTGGGACGCCGTCCTGAGCGCGGTGGAGTAGCCCTCATGCACGTCTTCCCCCGTTACGCCGCCAAGGACCCGGCCCAGGCGGTCGAGCTGGTCAGGCGGAACCCGTTCGCCCTGGTCGTCAGCACGGTGGACGGCGTGCCCGCCGCCACGCACGTCCCCGTCATCCTCGAAGGCGACACCCTCGAAGGCGGCGCGCTGCTCGGGCACATGGCCCGCGCCAACCCCCACTGGCGCTCCTTCGCGTCCTCGCCCGAGGTGCTCGTGGTCTTCTCCAGCGCGCACGGGTACGTCTCGCCCACCGTGTACGCGACCGATCCGGCCGTCCCGACCTGGGACTACGCGGCCGTGCACGTGACGGGCCGGGTGGAACTGGTCGACGACGCGCTCGACGTGGTGGAGCGGACCGTCGCGGCGGCGGAGTCGCTCCGCTCGCCCTCCTGGGAGCCGACCCCGGCGTCCAGGGAGAGGTTCGCGGCGCTCTTGCCTGGGGTAGTGGCTTTTCGGGTGCATGTGCATACCGAGAAGAGCATGTTCAAACTGAGCCAGGACATCGACGCCGAGCGGTACGCGCGGGTCCGCGCCTCGTTCGCGGCCGAGAACCCCAGGCTCGCCGACCTGATGGATGGTTCATGACTTTCCCCAGCTTCACGTCGACGCAGATTGACCCCCGAGCCCGCGGCAAAGAACTCGGCACGCACCGGAGCAGGGCGATCCTCGCCAATCTCGCCGGTTACTCCGACCTGTTCACCGTCGCGGGCGCCTCCGCGACGCAGGTCCGGGCGTGGGGCGAGCTGGCCTTGGAGCGCACTGCCGACTGGGCGCCGCATCTGGCGGAGGAGATCGCGGGGATCGCGTCCGGCGTCGGTCTGGACCCATGGCAGGTCGCCGTCGTCAACGCGCGCACGGAGATCCTGGCGGCCATCGACGCGACCGGTGAGGGGGAGTGCTCCACCTCCGTCGTGCTGCCGGGGGCGGGGGAGACGCCGCGCACGGTGCAGACCTGGGACTGGCACGACCACCTGCGCGACGCGCCCATGCTCTGGGAGCTGGAGCCGCGTCCGGGGCACGTCGTGCGCACGTTCACCGAGGCCGGGGCGCTGGCCAAGATCGGGGTGAACACGGCCGGGCTCGGCATCCACTTCAACATCCTGCGCCACGACTCCGACACGGCCGACCTCGGCGTGCCCGTCCACCTGATCGCCCGCAGGATCCTGGACGAGGCCACCACGGTCGAGGAGGCCGCCGACATCGCGCGCTCCGCCACCGTCTCCGCCTCGACCGTCATCACGGCCGTGACCATGTCGGACGCGGCCTCGATCGAGATCTCCCCGGCCGGCGTCGCGGTCGTGCCGCCGGAGCCGGACGGCGTGCTGCAGCACTGCAACCACTTCCTCGACCCCGCGCTGGCCGAGGAGGAGCGGCACTCCACCGACCGGCCCAGCACGTACGTCAGGTTCCAGCACCTGCGGGCCAACATCGAGGGCCTGAGCAGCGACGACCACACCGAGCGGGCGCTGGCCATGCTCAGCCACGGCCCCGACGACGCGCCCGTCTGCGCCCACCCGGACCAGACGATGCCGATCAACCAGCGGTGGGAGACCGTCGCGACGATCGCGCTGGACCTGGCCGACGCACGGTTGCGGGTCCACCAGGGCGGGCCGTGCCAGGTCACCGAGGCGACCTGGCAGACGTTCTGATCAGTGGAACGCGGCGATCCCGGTTAGCGCCTTGCCCAGCACCAGGGAGTGGATCTCGGAGGTGCCCTCGTAGGTCAGCACCGATTCGAGGTTCACGGAGTGCCTGATCACCGGGTATTCGAGGGTGATGCCGCTCGCTCCGAGCAGCGTGCGGCACTTCCTGGCGATCTCCAGGGCCTCGCGGACGTTGTTCAGCTTGCCGGCGCTCACCTGCTCGGGGGTGAGCGCGCCGGCCTCCTTCAGCCGGCCCAGGTGCACGGCGAGCAGCAGGCCCTTGCCCAGCTCCAGCGCCATGTCGGCGAGCTTCTCCTGGGTGAGCTGGAACGAGGCCAGCGGCTTGGCGAACACCTCGCGGTCGCCGGCGTACGCGATGGCCGTCTCCAGGCAGTCGAGCGCCGCCCCCATCGCCCCGAACACGATCCCGAACCGCGCCTCGTTCAGGCAGCCGAGCGGCCCCGACAGGCCCCTCGCGCCGGGCAGCATGGCCGCGTCCGGCAGGCGCACGCCGTCGAGCACCAGCTCGCTCGTCACGCTCGCGCGCAGCGAGATCTTGTGCTTGACGTCGTTCACGGTGAAGCCCGGCGTGCCCGCCGGGACCAGGAAGCCTCTGACGCCCTCGTCCGTACGCGCCCACACCACCGCCACGTCCGAGACCGAGCCGTTGGTGATCCACATCTTGGTGCCGTTCAGCACCCAGTCGCCGCCCTCGCGCTTGGCCGTGGTCCGCATGCCCGCCGGGTCGGAGCCGAAGTCCGGCTCGGTCAGGCCGAAGCAGCCGATGCGCTCGCCGGCCGCCATCGCGGGCAGCCACTCCTGCTTCTGCTCCTCGCTGCCGTACTTCCAGATGGCGTACATCGCGAGGGAGCCCTGCACCGACACCAGGCTGCGCAGCCCGGAGTCCGCCGCCTCCAGCTCCAGGCAGGCCAGCCCGTACGAGACCGCGCCCATGCCCGCGCAGCCGTAGCCGTCGAGGTGCATGCCGAGCACGCCGACCGAGCCGAGCGTGCGGGCCAGCTCGCGGGCCGGCAGCTCTCCGGCCTCGAACCACTGCGCCACGTACGGGCGGATCTCCCGGTCGCAGACGCGCCTGACCGTGTTCCTGATCTCGCGCTCCTCCTCGGTGAGCAGCGTGTCGAAGGCGAAGAGCGCGGTCGGGGTGATCATCGGACAGCCTCCGTATTTTGGATCCAATATTGAAAATCCAATATGGCACAGTTAGGGTGCGTTGACCATGGACGTTCTGAATCTCATTGGCGGGCGCTGGGTCGAGGGCGACGGCGAGGAGTTCGCCGACACCAACCCGGCCCGGCCCGGTGAAGTGGTCGCGCGGGGGCGCTTCGCCTCCGCCGCCGAGGTGGGGCGGGCCGTCGCGGCGGCCCGCGAGGCCGCGCCCGGGTGGGCGGCGACGCCCCACCACGCCCGCGCCGCGCTGCTCGTGGCCGCCGCGGACATCGTGGACGCCGCCGCCGGCGAGTGGGGCGCCGAGCTGGCCCGCGAGGAGGGCAAGACGCTGCCGGAGGCGGTCGCCGAGGTACGGGGCTCGGCCCGGATCCTGCGCTACTACGCGGGCGAGGCCGACCGCGAGAGCGGCGAGATCTTCGCCTCTCCCCGGCCCGGCGAGAACGTCCTCGTGGTCCGCAAGCCGATCGGCGTGGCCGGGCTGATCACGCCGTTCAACTTCCCGATCGTCATCCCCGCCTGGAAGATCGCCCCGGCCCTGAGCTACGGCAACACCGTCGTGTGGAAGCCGTCGTCGCTGGTGCCGCTGCTGGCGTACCGGCTGGCGCAGGCGCTGGCGTCGGCGGGGCTGCCCGACGGCGTGCTCAACCTCGTATACGGCGAGGCCGACGCCGGCTCGGCCATCGTGGACCACCCCGGCGTGGACGCGGTCTCGTTCACCGGCTCCACCGCCGTCGGGCGGGCCGTGATCGCGCGCTGCGGCGAGCTGGGCAAGCCGGTGCAGACGGAGATGGGCGGCAAGAACGCCTCCGTCGTGCTCGCCGACGCCGACCTCGACCACGCGGCCGAGCAGGTCTGCCTCGGCGCGTTCCGCTCCACGGGCCAGAAGTGCACGGCCACCTCGCGGCTCATCGTGGCCTCCCAGGTCGCGGACGAACTGCTGGAACGGGTGGCCGACCGGGCCGCCCGCCTCGTGGTCGGCGACCCCCTGTCGCCGGACGTCGAGATGGGCCCCCTGGTCAGCTCGGCCGCCCGGGACCGGGTGACGTCCGGGGTGGCGCGGGCCGTGGACGAGGGGGCCAAGCCGCTGGCGGGCTCCTCGCCGTACGACGGCGACGGCTGGTTCGTGCCGCCGACCGTGCTCGACCTGCCGGGGACCGGGGTGGACTTCTGGCGTACCGAGCTGTTCGGGCCCGTGGTGGGCGCGGTGCGGGCGTCGGGGACCGAGGAGGCGCTGGCGCTGGCCAACCTCAGCGACCACGGCCTGTCGGCGGCCATCTTCACCAGGGACCTGGGCGTGGCCCTGCGGTCGATCGAGCGGCTGGACGTCGGCGTGCTGCACGTCAACTCCGAGTCGGCCGGGACCTTCCCGTACGTGCCGTTCGGCGGGGTCAAGCAGAGCGGCTTCGGGCCCAAGGAGCAGGGGCGCGCGGCACGCGAGTTCTTCACCCACACGATGACCGTCTACCTCGGGTCGCCGGCGTGAGCGAGCGTAGCGAGCGAACAATTAGACGCAGCAGCATGCTCACGCGACCGACGAAGGAGGGCGCGTGAGCGGTGCTTTGTCGGGGTTGCTGGTGGCGGACTTCAGCCGGGTGCTGGCGGGGCCGTACGCCACGATGCTGCTGGCCGATCTGGGCGCCGAGGTGGTCAAGGTGGAGCGGCCGGGCGCCGGGGACGACACCCGCGCCTGGGGGCCGCCCTACGCACCGGACGGCGAGGCGACGTACTTCCTCGGCGTCAACCGCAACAAGCGCTCGATCGCCCTCGACCTGCGCGCGGACATCGAGGTCGCGCGGGCCCTGGCCGCCCGGGCGGACGTGCTGGTCGAGAACTTCCGGCCCGGCACGATGGACCGGCTCGGGCTCGGCTACGCGGGCCTGCGCGAGCTCAACCCCGGGCTCGTCTACTGCTCGATCAACGGGTTCGGGTCGGGGCCCGGGGCCGGGCTGCCCGGCTACGACCTGATCGCGCAGGCGGTGGGCGGGCTGATGAGCGTCACGGGTGAGCCCGGCGGGCCCGGCACGAAGGCCGGCGTCGCGCTGGTGGACGTGATCACCGGCCTGCACGCCGGGCTGGGCATCCTGGCCGCGCTCCGCCACCGGGACCGCACCGGCGAGGGGCAGCACGTCGAGGTCTCGCTGCTGTCGTCGCTCCTTTCGGCACTCACCAACCACGCCTCCGCCTACGCCGCCGCCGGAGCGGTTCCCCAGGCGATGGGCAACCGGCATCCCAGCATCGTCCCGTACGAGGTCTTCGAGGCCGCCGACCGCCCGATCGTGATCGCGGCCGGCAACGACCGCCAGTTCCAGGCGCTCTGCGCGGCGCTGAACCGCCCCGACCTCGCCGGTGACCCCCGCCACGCCACCAACGCGGGCCGGGTCGCCGCCCGCGCCGGGCTCGTCGCCGAGATCAATGCCGCGCTGTCGGAGCGCACGGCGGACGAGTGGTTCGAGACGCTCACCGCCGCCGGGGTGCCCTGCGGCCCGATCAACGACCTCGCCGCCGCCTTCGCCCTGGCCGACGAGCTCGGCCTGGAGCCGTCCGTACAGCTGGACGGGGTCGGCCAGGTCGCCAACCCCGTACGGCTCAGCGCCACCCCGCCCTCCTACCGCCGCCCGCCACCCGGGCTCGGGCAGGACGAGGACTGGGTCCGTGAGATATTGGGACGGTGAGTCCGGACCAGGCACGACGCAGGCCGCCGACGGCCCAGCAGTTCGTGCTGGGCGAGATCCGGAGCGCCATCACCACCGGGCGCCTGCGCCCCGGCGCCCCCATCCGGCAGGACGCGCTGGCCGAGGAGCTGGAGGTCAGCCGCGTCCCGCTGCGCGAGGCGCTCAAGACGCTGCAGGGTGAGGGCCTGGTCAGATACGAGGCGCATCGGGGCTATTTCGTCGAGACGCTCTCGCTCGACGACCTGCGCGAGGTCTACCGCATCCGCGAGCTGCTGGAGGAGGAGGCCGTGCGCCGGGCCGTCGAGCGGCTCACGGACGCCGACCTCGCCCGGCTGGAGTCGGCCCAGGACGAGGTCGAGCGGGCCGCGGCGGCGGGTGACGTGCTGGCCATGGCGACGGCCAACCGGCTGTTCCACATGGCGCTGTTCGACTGCGCGGGCATGCCGCGGCTGGTCCGCCTGATCAGGACTTTGTGGGACACCACGGATGCCTACCGTTCGATGTACTACGGCGACGCGGGCAATCGGGAGCGGGTCGTCAAGGAGCACCGCGCCACCCTCGACGCCCTGCGCCGGCGCGCCGCCGACGAGGCCGTGACGACACTCGACGTCCATCGCGCCCACGCGGTCGCCGAGCTCGAATCCCTCCTCCACCCCCCGTCCTGAGCCGACCGCCTGCTGGGGCAGGAGTCCGGCTTCTCGGCCAGGGGTCCGGCGCCACCTCGTTCGAGCCACTGGTGTGCGGGCCCCAAGGTCAGGGCTGCGACTTCAGGGCCCGTCCGCACGATGGGACCTCATGGCCGCAGCGAGCTCCAGAAGGCGCAGTTGCTCTCGGCGGCGGTGTCGGCAGGGTGGATGCCGCCGCGCCCCGGCGCCAGGCTGAGCACGTCGCCGGGGCCGCGGAACTGCGGCCAGCCCGGGGCGCGGGCGGACTGCGGGCGGCCGTCGCGGGCGAACGACGTCCAGTAGCCGACCATGGCGTCCGACAGCCGCTGCTGCTCGGCGTTCAGCCGGCCGAGCAGGCCGGGGAACAGGTAGATCAGCTCCGTCGTGTGCTCGGCGCCCTCCTCGAAGCCGGGCACGTCCATCAGCGGCGGCGCGGTGCGGTCGGCGAACTGGTAAGCGTAGACCGGGACCCCGGCCCGGGAGAGCAGGGCGAACGCGTCCTGGTGCGCGCAGGTGGCGAGCGGGCCGGTGCCGTGGGTCATCATGGTGGCCAGCCCGATCCGCAGGTCGGGGTAGCCGGCGGCGGGATAGCGGGCCAGGACCTGGGCGGCGTTCGCCCCGTACGTCGCGCGCGCGATCTGTTCGTACTGCGCCTGCGTGATCGGCTTCGGATAGGTCAGGCCGGCGTACAGGCGCATCTCGTCGAGCGTGTTGCCGTGCATGACGGGCACGCGGTTGAACCGGCCGCTCTCGAACGCTGCCCGGGGCTGCAGGGGAAGCACGTGGTCGCCACCCACGACCGGGTACGGGTTCTGCCCCCGGAACGCCTCCATCAGCTTCTTGGCCGGCAGCGCCCGCAGGCAGGCGGCGGGGCCGGCGGAACAGCCCACGGCCTCGGCGAACTTGACGCCCTCGGCCTCCGCCTGCTCCTCGGTGCGCGTGGCGGAGGAGCAGCTGAAGCTCTGCGCGATCGTCTTGTCGAACAGCCCGGCGGCGGTGGGCGAGGCCAGCCCGGCGCAGATGTCGGCCGCTCCCGCGGACTCGCCGAACAGCGTCACGTTGCGGGGGTCGCCGCCGAACGCCGCGATGTTCCGCCGCACCCAGCGCAGCGCCGCCTGCTGGTCGAGCAGCCCGTAGTTGCCGCTCTGGTAGCGCTCGCCCGCCTCCAGCGCGGGGTGGGCCAGCCAGCCGAGCGCGCCGAGCCGGTAGTTGACGCTCACGACCACGACGTCGCCCCGGGTCGCCAGCTTGGTCAGATCGTAGAAGGCGGGGTTGCCGCTGGCGTTGCCGCCGCCGTGCAGCCACACCATGACCGGCCGGTCGTGGCCCCGGCGCGGGGCGGTGACGTTGAGGTAGAGGCAGTCCTCGCCGTACGACGTCCGGCCGCCGTAGAACTCGGCGAGCTGCGCGCACTGGCCGCCGAACTTCGTCGCGTCGCGGACGCCCTTCCACGGCTTGGCCGGCTGCGGCGGACGCCAGCGGAGCGGGCCCGTGGGCGGCTCGGCGTACGGGATGCCGCGGAAGGCGCGGTGATCCTTGCGCACCTCGCCCTTGACCACGCCCTTGTCGGTGCGCACCTGCGGCGACGGGGCCGATTCCGCGGGGGCGGGAGTGGCGATCATGACCAGGGAGAGCGTTACCGCTGCGACGCGAACGAGTCTCACTGGACCCCCCTTTGATTACCGCATGTGAGCGCCTCGCTCCCGACCGTACACGGGGAGGGGGTGGTGGCACTAGCGATTTATGCGCTCGGCCAGGTCGACCACCGCGCCCACGACGTCGTCGCCGGTCAGCATGACCAGGTCGTTGTGGCCGGCCCCGGCGACCTCGACGGTCGTGGCCCGCTCTCCCGCCGCCTCGGCGACCGCCCTGCTGAGCCGCGGGGGCACGATCGTGTCCCGGGTGCCGTACACGACGACGACCGGCGCCCGCACCCGCCGGATGCTCTCCGCGACCGGGAAGCGGTCCCATAGCAGTGGTCTGACCGGGAGGAACGGGTAGTTGACCTGGCCGGCGGCGGCCAGGTCGGTGAACGGGGACCGCAGCACGAGGCCGTCGGGCGGGCGCTCCAGGGCGAGCCGGGTGACCACGGCCGCGCCCAGGCTCTCGCCGAAGTAGATGACGCGGGTGTCGCCGAGGTGGTCGCGGGCGGCCAGGGCATCCTGGTGCAGCCCTTCCTCCGTCGGGGTGCCGGGGTTGCCGCCGTAGCCGCGGTAGTCCATGAGGAGCACCGCGAGCCCGTGTTCGGACAGCGCGTGGGCCAGGGGGGCGCGCTCCCGCCGGTTGCCCGCGTTCCCGCCGGCGATCAGGACGGTCACGCCGCGGGTGCCGGGGACGTACCACGCGGCCAGCCGGAGCCCGTCGCCGGTCGTGAACGTGACGTCGCGCGCGCCCGGGACGACCTCGCCGGCGGGCGGCACGGGGGCGCTGTCGGGCAGGTAGATCAGCCGCCGCTGGAACACCCACAGCAGGGCCAGCAGCAGGACCAGCACCGCGACCACCACGAGGGCGGCGCGCGTCAGCGTCGTCACCCTGCCACTATGCAACGCCGCCCGCCCCACCGCACTTCCACCGCCCCCTGGAGCGGCGGCTTCCGCCGCCTCCTCAAGGAGCCCCGAGGCGCCGTGGCGCTGGTCCCTCCGAGGGGTCTCAGCCGGAGACGACGCGGCCGGCCTGGACGACGTGGCGGATGTGGAAGGGGTCGGCGAGGACGTCGATGTCGGCCAGCGGATCGCCGTCGAGCACGAGCAGGTCCGCGTGGGCCCCCACGGCCAGCGTGCCGACCTCGCCCGCCATCCCGACCAGCTCCGCCGCCCCGGTCGTCGCGGCCCGCAGCACGTCGATCGGCTGCTGCACCTCCCGCCGCAGCCGGAACTCGTGGTTCTGGTGCCGGTGCATGCCGCCCAGCAGGTCGGTCCCGTACGCCAGCCGCACCCCGCCCCTCGCGGCCCGCTCCAGCGCGACCAGCCCGGCTTCGAGCACCTCGTCCACCTTGCGCCAGCTCCCCTCGGGCAGCCCGAACGCGAGCCCCTCCTCCTTGAGCGCCCAGTACGTCACCAGCGTCGGCACCAGGAACGCCTCGTGCCGCAGGAACAGCTCCACGCTCGCGTCGTCGATCAGGTTCCCGTGCTCGATCGACCGGACCCCGGCTTCGAGGGCCCGGTTGACGGCACGGGCGGTGTAGGCGTGCGCGGCGACGTACCGGTTGGCGGCCTCGGCCTCCTCGACGACGGCGCGCAGCTCGTCCATGGAGTACTGGGTCGAGTCGATGCGGTCGGTCGGGGAGGCCACGCCGCCGGAGGCCATGACCTTGATGTGGTGCGCGCCCTTGCGCAGCTCGTCGCGGGCGGCGGTGCGTACGGCGTCGACGCCGTCGGCCACGCGGCCGACGCCGGCGCAGCACGGGTGGTCGTCACGCTGGTGCTCGCCCCGGCCGCGGAAGTCGGCGTGGCCGCCGGTCTGGCTCAGCCCCTTGCCGCAGAACAGCAGCCGGGGGCCCCGGATCAGCCCCTCCACCTGGGCGTCGGCCAGCCCGTAGTCCGCGCCGGACGCGTCGCGCACCGTGGTGAAGCCCCGGTCGAGCATCTCGCCCATGATCCGGGCGCTGTGCGCGGCGACGTAGGAGGGGGACATGGCGCCGAGCGTGCCGAGGTTCGCGGTGGAGGCGGTGACGTGCACGTGGGCGTCGATCAGCCCCGGCACCACGTGCGCCCCGGCGACGTCGATCACCCGCGTGCCGTCCGGCGCGCTCAGCCGGGGCCCCGCCTCGGCGACCCGGCCGTCCGCGCAGCGCAGGTCGCCCTCGGCGTACTCGCCGCTCGTCACGTCCAGGACCAGGGCGTTACGCAGTAGGAGGCTCACGCCGCACCCCCGCGAAGTGCCGGGACGGCGAGCGGCGCGAGCGACCGTGCCACGGCCACCGACTCCTCGTCATAGCTTCCCTCGGCGTCGAGGATGTTCAGCACGCCGAGCACCTCCCCTCGGTCGACCACCGGGACGTTGATGATCGTCCCGCAGCCCAGGCTCTCGATCAGCTCGTGGTCGGCGAAGATCTCCCGTACCGCGGCCCGGTCCTTGCCGAAGTACGGCTCCCGGCCCTCGATGCAGCGCGCCAGCCAGCCCTGGGCGACCTCCACGGTCTTCTCCCCGCCCACCGGATACTGCTCGGGATGGCTGGTGTGGACGCGGCGCAGCGCTCGCCGTTCCGGCACCCAGGCCAGGACCGTGAACAGCCGCACTCCCACCTTTCGCCGTAGCGTCTCCTCGAGCTCGCTCAACGCGGTCATCTGGTCTCCCCTGTAGCGGGCTCCGTCAATTCCTCAAGTGATCTCCCGGCCGTGGCCAGGCCGAACACGAGCACGCACGCCACCCCGGCCACCAGCACCGCCGTCGTCAAGCCGAACACTCCGCCGAAGCCGAGCCGGGCCGCCGACAGCCCGATGATCGTCGGCGCCAGGATGCTGCCGACCCGCCCGAACGCGCTCGACAGGCCCGTTCCGGTCGCGCGGATCCAGGTGGGGAAGACCTCGGGGGTGTAGGAGTAGACGCCCGCGTACGTGCCGTTCAGGAAGAACGACAGCACCGCGCCCGCGAGCGTGATCGTGGCGGGCGAGTCCATCTGGGACAGCCAGAACGCGCTGACCGCCGAGCCGGACAGGTAGATCGCGATGGTGTTCTTGCGGTCGAGCCGCTCCGACAGCCAGGCCGCGGAGAAGTAGCCGGGGACCTGCGCCAGGTAGATGATGATCGAGAACTCGAAGCTCTTGGTCACCGTGATGCCGCGCTGCACGAGCAGGGTGGGGATCCACGAGAAGAACCCGTAGTACGAGAACGTGATCACGAACCAGACCAGCCACGTCACGGCCGTCCGCCTGGCCATGACCGGGCTCCACAGGAACCGGAGCGCGCTGAGCAGGTTGACCTTGGCCGGGCCGGCCGCAGGCTGGAGGGCCGAGTCGGGCACCGGCGGGAGCGGCCGGCCCGTGGCCCGCTCGACGCGGCGTTCGAGGTCGGCGACCACCGCCTCGGCCTCGTCCACGCGCCCGTGCTGCAGCAGGAAGCGCGGCGACTCGGGCAGCGAGCGGCGCCACCACAGCAGCATCACGATCGGCAGCGCGGTGATCACCTGCGCGATCCGCCAGCCGTCGTCCATCGTCGGCACGACGAAGCGCCCGATCAGCGCCGCCATCACGAACCCGAACGAGAAGAACCCGGCCAGCGCGCCGATGAACCACCCGCGCCGCTTCGCCGGCACGAACTCGGACAGGAACGGCGCGATGATCGCGCTCTCCGCGCCCGCGCCGGCCCCGGCCAGCACCCGGGAGGCCAGGAAGACCTCGTAGTTCGGGGCGAACGCGGCGACCACGGAGAAGACGGCGTAGAAGGCGAGCGCGTACATCATGACCTTCTTGCGGCCGATGCGGTCGCCGAGCAGACCCGCGACGGTCGCGCCGAACAGGAACCCGAACGGGGTCGCGGACCCGATGAGGCCGAGCTGTCCGTTGGACAGGCCCCAGGCGTCCTGCGCGCTGGGGAGCAAGAACGCGACGACGGCCGAGTCCATGCCGTCGAAGGTGTAGCCGAGGCCGCCGATGAGGAGGAGCAGGTAGTGGGGGCGGCTCAGCGGGAGCCGGTCCAGACGGGCCAACAAGGTCATAGAGCACACCTTTCCCGAGGTCATGGCCCTTCAGGTCGAATGCGAAGCAACATATAGTGCGAAATATCGAAATTGCAATGGTCTTTGCAGATTGGCGACGTCTTGCCGTGGGATGGGACCGTTGCGGGCGTACTTCCGCGTTGAGAGAGGGACACGTGACAGAGCAGGCCACGGACAGCTTCGAAGACTGGTTGCGCGCCCGGGTGCCCCCGCGCGGGCTGCGGGGCAAGGCGGCCGCGGTGCTGGAGATTCTGCTCTCGCAGCCGCGGCGGGCGTCGTTCGGATCCGCGGGGGAGCTGGCGCAGGTCGCGGGGGTGAACGTGGCGACAGTGACGCGTACGGCGCAGGCGCTCGGGTTCGCGGGGTGGCCGGCGCTCCAGCAGGAGCTGCGGGCGCGCTACCTGTCCTCGCTGAGCGCCGGCCAGGTGGCCGCCGAGCACCGCGGCACCGGCTCGCCCAGCTCCCGCTCCCTCCGGCGCGACCTGGACAGCCTCGCGCTGCTGAACCGCCGCCTCGACGAGGGCGTCCTGGCCACGATCGCCGAGGCCGTCGCCGCGGCGGGGCGTACCGTGATCGTCGCCAACGGCAGTTACGCGGCCGTCGGGCTCGCCCTCGCGCACAACGCGCGCCTGGCCGGCTATCCCGTCACGGCCGTGGCCAACGGCGACGCGGAGCTGGCCAACACGGTGGCCGCCCTCGGCGCCGGGGACGTGCTGGTGGCGATCAGCTTCTGGCGCCTGTACGAGAGCACGGTCCTGGCCGCGAACGTGGCCCGCTCGCGCGGGGTGCGGGTGTTCGCCCTGACGGACGCGGCCAGTCCCGCGCTGGCCGAGGCGGCGGAGGAGGTGGTCATGGTGCCGGCGGAGGGAGAGGCGTTCTTCCCGTCGCTGACGGCGGGCATGGCGGTCGCCCAGGCCCTGGTCACCCAGCTCGCCGCCGTGGACCCGGCCCGTACGGGCGCCTCGATCGAGGCGGCGGAGGCCATGTGGACACGCTTCGGCCTGCTCCACCGCCGCCCGGCTACCCCCAGCCCCCCGCCCGGACCCCCTGGATCCTGATCAGCGCCGCCCGGCCGATCACAAGGGGGTTACAGCCAGCTCGCCCGGACGCCGGTGGCCGACGCGTCACCCGGCGGGGTGGCCAGGTCGCCGGAGCGCACGCCGTCGAGGAGGCGGCCGACGGTGTCGACGATCTCCTGCGCGCGCTCGCGCAGCCCGGCCACGTCCGCCGGGCTCACCTCGTCGCGGTCCACTCCGGCCGAGTCGAGCACGCCCTCCAGGTTGGCCAGCCGCTCGCCCAGCCACTTCAGCGGCTCGCCGGAGAGCTCCTTGTCGAACACCCGCCGCCCCGGCTCCCACCCGTCGACGCCGGGGTGATGGTGGGTGCGGTCGAAGCTGCCGGGAGTGCCGCTGACCGACTCCAGCAGGTCGATCCGCCAGAGAGGCCGTTCGACGGTGATGGGGCGGGCCGAGTAGATCGACCCCTTCAGCTCGCCCGGCTCCAGCTTCCGCAGCTCCAGACGTACGCCGCGCTCGGCGCCCTCCTGGCCCCTGGCGGGGTTGGGGTCGACGAAGTAGATGTCGCTCACCGCCACGCCGACCCGGTCGAAGCCGAAGACGTAGAGCATGGAGAACCACTTCCTTCATGAAAGCCGGGAACTGGGACCTTCATGGACGTACCCGCTCTGGGCCCGGGTGATCGCGCCGATCTCAGGGGAGCCGGTAGCCCATCTGCCCCGCCGGTTCGGCGGGGCCCCGGCTCAGCAGCAGCGTGCCCAGCCAGATGAGCGCCATGCCGACCGGTGTCAGGGCCGGCTGGAGCAACCCGCCGATCAGCACCGCCACGCCCGTGGCCGTGACGACCGCGCTCACCAGCGTGACCCGCCGCAGCGCCGCGAGGACGGACGCCAGCGCGACCAGGGCGGCGAAGGCCGCCCCGTAGACGAGCGGCTCCCACGCCATGACGCGCTGGCTCTCGAACCTGTTGTAGAGGTCGACGGCGAGGCCGACGACGTTGGCGGCGGTGCTGAGCAGCGCCAGCCCCGTCGCCGTGTCCACCGCCGCCCGCCACCCGCCCGTCACGGGCCCGCCCATGCCGCGCAGCGCCGTGATCATGACGCCGAACATCAGGAACCCGGCCAGCAGGACCGCGCGCGCGGCCGCCCACCACGGCCCGCCGACGTAGTCCGCATCCGGGAGGCGCATGAGGAGGGTGCCGGCGAGCAGCGTGGCGGGCGCCGCGGTGAAGGAGATCTGGGTGAGGCGGTTCATGAGGGCCACGATGCCCCCTCACGCAGGGGCGCTCATCGGTGATCGCCCCTGACTTTCCCCTGATCTCCCCCGTCAGGCGAAGTAGCGCAACCAGACGTACGCCCAGGCCATCAGGGTGCTCATGAGGGTCACGACGATGCCGTACCGGCGACCCCGGCCGGCGGCGGGCCCGCCTCGTCCCGGAGCCGTCTCATCCTCCGGAGTCGACTCGGCGGCCGTTGACCCACACGTCGCGCAGGACGAACCCCGTCACCTCGCGCACGACGTCGTCCTCGGCCATCTCCTCGAACACGCTGTCGGCCACCCGCACGCCCCTGATCGGGTTGCCCGGGTTACCGATCAGGTTGAACGCCCGGGGCGCCCGCCCGGCCCGCAGGCGGCGCACGTCGATGGCGCCCACGTCGGGGAAGTAGGGGCCGGTGTCCTTGTTCTCGTAGTTCAGGGCCACCTCGATCACCGCGTCGGCCGCCTGCCCCACCGTGATGTCCCTGAAGTAGACGTCCCTGACGTAGCCGCCGCGGTCGGGGTTGGTCTTGACGCGGATCGCGCGCTCCAGGCGGGCGCTGCTCATCGTGCAGTTCCAGGCGTAGACCCAGCGCACGCCGCCGGTGGTCTCGCTGCCGATCGTCACGCCGCCGTTGCCGTCGCGCATCACGCAGGAGTCCACGAGCACGTTCATGGAGGGCGCGTTGACCCGGCGGCCGTCGGCGTTCTTGCCCGCCTTGATCGCCACGCAGTCGTCGCCCGTGTTGAACTCGCACCGCTCGATGAGCACGTCCACGCAGGACTCGGGGTCGCAGCCGTCGTTGTTGGGGCCGTTCGGGCTGTCCACGGTGACCTCGCGGACGGTCACGTTGGCGCACAGGACGGGGTGGATGTTCCACATGGGGGAGTCCTTGACCGTCACGCCCTCGATCAGGACGTTGCGGCAGCGGTAGAGCTGGATGAGGTTGGGGCGCAGGTAGTGGCCCTCGCCGAACACCCGCTCGGCCACCGGCACGCCCTGCTCGGCCATGGCGGCCAGCAGGTTCTTGTCGGGCCGCTCGGACGGCGGCGGGTCGCCCGACCAGTCCCACCAGTGCGTGGCGTCGGCCTGGCCGTCGATCGTGCCGCTGCCGGTGATCGCGACGTTCTCCTGCCCGTAGGCGTAGATGAACGGCGAGTAGTTCATCAGCTCGACGCCCTCGTAGCGGGTGTGGACGACCGGCAGGTAGTCGGCCGGGTTGCGGCTGAACCGGATCGTGGCGCCCGCCTCCAGGTGCAGCTCGACGTTGCCGGCCAGGTGGATCGCGCCGGTGAGGTACATCCCCGCGGGCACCAGCACGCGCCCGCCGCCCGCCGCCGCGCAGGCCGCGACCGCCTGCCTGAAGGCGTCGGTGCACATCGCGGTCCCGTCGCCGGCCGCCCCGTAACGCGTGACGGGGAAGGTGCGGCGGGGGAAGCGGGGCGGCCTGATCCGCCGCCGGATCAGCGGCACCCTGGCCCAGCCTCCCAGGTCGGGGGCCGCTTCCGCCCGGCCGGCCAGCTGGGGCGCCAGCGCGGCGCCGGCCGCGGCGGCCAGGAAGCTCCTGCGGGACCGGTTCATCGAGTCCTCCTATCCATGCGCCAGGGAGATGCCGCGCCGCTCGACCAGGGTGTGCTCGCCGATCCGGTACGGCTCCACCCGCCGCACCGCCGTGTAGAAGTGGTGGAGCCGCCCGCCGTGGGAGACGAGCGCGGGCTTGTGCGCGTACGTGTCGTCGGCCGAGCCCGGCAGGCCCACGTCGACGAGGATCTCGCCGCTCTTGCGCCAGGTGCGCAGGTCGCGGGAGACCGCGTAGCTCTCCCGGGCGTGCCCGTCGAACGAGAGCCCGAAGTAGAACATCACCCACCAGTCGCCGTCGCGCAGCACGCACGGGTCGGAGGCGAAACGCTCGTCGAACTCGCCCGGACCGCCGTGCGGGACGACCGGGCCGGGCTCCGGGCGCTCCCAGCGTTCGAGGTCGGGGGAGACGGCGTAGCCGATCTGCTCGCGCCAGCCGTCGTAGGTGCGGTTCTTGGCGTTGTAGAAGCAGTAGTAGAGGCCGTCGTGGCGCAGCAGCCACGACTTGTAGAGGCCGCCGCGCTCCCACGCGCCGCCGTCCTGCGGGCGCAGCACCGGCCCGACGTCCTCCCAGGTACGCAGGTCCCCACTGGTCACGAACCCGATGACCGCCGCGCCCATCTCCATGCCCGCCTCGGGATAGGCGTGGTACGTGCCGACCGCCCGCCCGTCCACCCGGGTCACCTGGCCGGGGGAGCCGAGGCGGTTGTCGCGGACGATCGAGGTGAGCGCCGCGTTGTAGCCCCGGTAGGGGTGCGCGGCATCGCGCGGCAGGATCACCTCGCCCGGGGTCCACGACACGAGGTCCGCCGAGCGGCTCAGCGCGGTCTGGTAGCCGGTGCCGTCGAAGCCGACGTACGTCATCAGGTACTCGCCGCCGTCGGAGCACACGAACGGGCAGTCCACGAAGAGGCTGTCGAACCTGCCCGGCTCCCGCGACCCCTCGACCAGCAGCCTGCCGGCCTTGTGCGGCGTCCGGATTCGGGCGCCGTCATACGTCCCGATCATCGAGCAGTCCCGAACGTCCAGTGCCCGGCGGGCACCTCGTAGGCGCGGGCCCCGAGCTTGACCGCCCCGTCCGGGACGGTGTGCCGCGCGAGCCCGAGATCGGGCAGCCGCACCTCCGCCGACGAGCCCGGCGGGACCGTCACGTCGAGGGTGAACTCCCCGTCGGCGCGGGTCCAGGAGACCTCGACCGTGCCGTACGGGGTCCCGGTGCTCGCCCGCACCGACTCCAGGTCGCCGGGGGCGGCGGGCTCGATCAGCAGCCTGCGGAAGCCGTTCGAGCCCGGGGCCTGGCCGATGCCGCCGAGGCCGCGGTAGAACCAGGAGTCGATGGCGCCGAGCATGTAGTGGTTCTGCGACAGGCCCCGCGTCGGCCCGTCCCACGCCTCGGTGAGCGCGGTGGCGCCGTGCCTCACCTGGTAGCCGTAACTGGGGTGGCTCGTCGAGGTGGCGAACGCCCACAGCTCGTCATGCCGCCCCGCCCGGCCGAGCACCCTGAACAGGGCGGGCAGCGCGATCTCGCCGACCGTGATGCCGCCGCCCGCCACCGCCTCGGCGATCCGGTCCAGCACCCGCTCGTCGGTGACGACGCCCATGTCGAAGGCCAGGATCTCCGACGCCTGGCTGCGGGGTTCGGCGAGGGTACGGGTGAACGCGGCGGTGATCTGCTCGGACAGGGCGCGGTAGCGCTTGGCGTCCTCGTCGCGGCCCAGCACCCCGGCGGCGCGGGCCATCGTGTCGGCGGCGCGCCAGTAACCCCAGGTCGAGACCAGCGGGACGGGCGTCGAGTCGTCCAGGCCGATCCAGTCGCCCAGCCCGTGGCCCAGGACGCCGTGCTCGGCCTTGGACGTGAGGTAGTCCACGTAGCGGCGCATCGCGTCGTAGTGCGTCCTCATCGCGGACGGGTCGCCGTACCAGCGGTAGAGCTGCCACGGGATGCGGACGATCGCGCCGCCCCAGTTGGGGTCGTCCCTGAAGGGGGCGTCGAACACCAGGAACTCCGGCGCGATGTCCGGCACCAGCCCGTCCGGGGTCTGCGCCTCGGCGATGGTGACCAGCAGCTCGCGGTAGTAGGCGGCCACGTCGTAGTTGTAGGCGACGACGTCGAACAGCAGGTGGGTCTGCTCCAGCCAGCCCAGCTTCTCCCGGTGCGGGCAGTCGGTGAGGACGCTGTACATGTTGCCCCGCACCGCGCGGTCGATGATCGCGTGGATGTCGTTGACCAGGGGGTCGGAGGTCTCGAACGTGCCGGTGGGGGTGTTGCCGGCACGCAGCACGAGCGCGGTCACGGCCTCCGGGCCCGCGTGCTCGGGCAGGCCCTGCACCTCGACGTAGCGGAAGCCGTCGTAGCGGAAGCTCGGGTGCCAGGTCTGCGGCCCGTCCTTGGTGACGTACGTGTTGAAGATCGGCGCGCCGGTGGTGGGTTTCGACTGGATGACGCGGCCGTAGTCGTCGAGCTGGTCGCCGGGCACGAGCCGCAGGTGGCGGCCGGCCGGGAGGTCCAGGCTCAGCTCGGCCCAGCCGGCCACGACCGCGCCGACGTCGAAGACCGGAGTGCCGTCGGTGGCGACGAGCCTGGCGGTCGCCGGCAGCCGTTCGGTGACCTTGACGGGCGGGCAGGCGCGCGAGCTGAGCACGTCCTTCGTGCCCGGGACGACGGTGACGGGGCGCCAGTCGGCGGCGGTGCGGCGGGCGTCGTGGTCCTCGCCGCCGTACCAGTGCGAGCGCACGGTCGGGCCGTCGGCGGCCCGCCAGTCCGGGCCCGTGACGAACCGGCCGAACGAGCCGTCGGCGTAGCCCAGTTCGAGCTGCGCGATGGCGCGCGGGGCGACCTTGGAGCCGAAGAACTTCATGTACCGGTCCTGGTGCGGGAAGACGTGCGCGATCCCCGGGCCCAGCTCTACGGCGAGCGTGTTGCGGCCCTCGCGCAGCAGCTCCGTCACGTCGTGGGTGGCGTAGACCACGCGCCTGGTGAAGTCCGTGTACGGGGGCTCCAGCACGGCGTCGGTCACCGGGGCGCCGTTCACCGTGGCGACGTAGACACCGAGGCCCGCGACGTGCAGCCGGGCGCGGGTGACCGGCCTGGCCAGCACGAACTCGCCCTTCAGCAGCGGCAGCGGCCGGCCCTCGCCGGCTCGCGGGTTGCCCTCGTCGTACCAGTCGGGGTGGGTGATCCACGAGGCCGACCAGTCGTCCGGGCGCAGCAGGCCCAGCTCGAAATGGGCGTCCGGGCTCCAGCCGGACCAGCGGCCGGCCGCGTCGCGGATCCGCACCCGCCAGCGGGCCGCCGTACGCGTGGTCAGGGGCCGCCCGTCGTACACCACGCGCTGGTCGGCCGACTCGACCTCGCCGGTGTCCCACAAGCCCGGCTCGACCTGTATGTGGTAACCGGTCTGCGTCTCGGTGCCGGTGAGCTGCCAGCTCAGTGCCGGCCGGGTGATCTCGATGCCGAGGGGGTCGATCAGGTCGCACGTTCGCAGGTTCGTCACCATGGCGATGGGCTCCAGGTCAGGTGATTTTGATCATGTACGCGGCTTTCGTGGGCGGCTTCGGGGGCAGGTCGGCGTAGAGGGCCTCCTCGGCCAGCCGCCAGGCGACGGGGCCGTGACCCAGGAGCTCGACCCCGGCGGGGCGGCGCTCCAGCAGCCCCGCGCCGGTGCCCAGGCTGGTGATCGCGGCGGTCCGGTCCGCCGGCCAGGCGAGCAGGGTTGCGTACACCGCGTCGCCGCGCCGGGTGAAGCGGATGTCTCCCGGTCGGTAGGCGCGGTCGGCCTCGTTGTAGCCCTCGTAGCCCTTGGTCTCGCCCAGGCCCGTGGCGCCCTCGGAGGCCCGCCGCCACGGCGTCGTGCCGTAGACGCCCTCGCCGCACACCCGCAGCCACTCGCCCACCTCGCCCAGCAGGGCGCGGGCGTGCTCGTCCACGGTGCCGTCGGCGCGCTGCGGGACGTTGAGCAGCAGGGTGCCGTTCTTGCTGACCACGTCGATCAGCGTGTGGACGACCTGCTGGGACGTCTTGCGCGGGTGGAACATCGGGTCGTCGTCCGAGCAGTCGAACCACTCGCCGTCGCTGGTGTCGAACTGCCAGGGGTACGGCTGGGCCGCGTCCAGCTGGCGGCGTTCGCAGTCGAGGACGACGGCGGTGCGGTCGGCGTCGGGGACGTCCTTGACGGTCACCAGGCCGCCGGTCGGGCAGGTGTTGTAGTAGTGGGCGAGCAGGTCGAGACCCCGCGTGCTGACCGGCTCCGACTCGACCACGCTGCCCGCGTCGAACGGCAGGCGGCCGTCGTCGAGATAGACCAGGTCGGGCCGGTAGCGGTCGAGCGCCTCGCGCACGCGGGCGTAGAAGCGGTCCGCCACGCGGGGCGGGGGCTTGGCGCCCGGGGCGTGCCGGTCCGGGTAGAGCTCGGCCGGGTCGAGGCCCTCCCACCAGGTGCCGGCGCCGTCGCCCCTGGTCAGCCCGCCGTCGTGCGGCTCGCCGGTGTCCGGGTCGGCGCCGTGCGCGACGTCGAGCCAGCGCCAGGTCCAGTTGTTGTGGAAGCTGAGCCCGAACGGCAGCCCGGCGGCGCGGGCCGCCCGCTCCCAGGCGCCGACGATGTCACGGCGCGGGCCGACGCGGGTGGCGTTCCACGCGTGCTGCTTGGAGTCCCACAGGTCGAAGTTGTCGCAGTGGGCGGCCAGGGCGACGAAGTAGCGGGCGCCGCTGGAGACGTACAGGTCGATCAGCTCGTCGGGGTCGAAGCGCTCGGCGCGCCAGCGATGGAAGAGGTCCTTCGCGCCGCCGCCCCGGCCGAAGTGGGCGTGCTGGCGCTCGGCCCTTCGCCGCTCCCAGGGTTCGGACCAGGGCTGCATGCCGTAGAGGTGGCGGGCGTACCAGTCGCCGGAGCTCCCGACGGACTGCGGGCCCCAGTGCGACCAGATGCCGAACTTGGCCTCCCCGAACCACCCGGGGATGCGGTGACGGCGTAACGACTCCCAGTCCGGCAGAAACCCGCGCATGACCTGCCTATCCTATTGAAACGATTTACTCATTGTATATTTATTCAATGTCGGATGTCAATGCATAATGAGCATGGCAGGCGGGAATCTTCGCGTATAGGGTTAAAACGTTTTGTCGCGGAGGGGTGTGCGGATGGTTGACTTCCACGAAGATCCCGGACCGGGGTCCGGGCGGCGGGCGGCCCGCGCGGACTTCCTCTCCGACGCGCCGCGCCTGTCGCTCAACGGCCGGTGGCGCTTCCGGCTCTCCGGCACGGCCGAGGGCACGGGCCCCTCGCTGCCCGACCCGGCGCTCGACGACGGCGGCTGGGAGACGATCCGGGTGCCGTCGCACTGGGTGCTGGAGGGGCACGACCGCCCGCTCTACACCAACACCGCCTACCCGTTCCCCGTCGACCCGCCGCACCTGCCCGACGGCAACCCCACGGGCGACTACCGCCTCCGCTTCGACCTGCCCGAAGACTGGTCCGCCGAGGGGGCCGTGCTGCGCTTCCAGGGGGTGGACTCCTGCGGCACGGTGTGGCTGAACGGCTCGCTGCTCGGCCACTCGAAGGGGAGCAGGCTGCCGTTCGAGTTCGACGTCACCGGGCTCGTCCGGCCGCGCGGCAACCTGCTCGCCGTACGCGTGCACCGCTGGTCGTCGGGCAGCTATCTGGAGGACCAGGACATGTGGTGGCTGCCGGGCATCTTCCGCGACGTCGAGCTGCTGGCCCGCCCCTCCGGCGGCGTCGACGACTTCACCGTCCGCGCCTCGTACGACTCCTCGGACGGCTCCGGCGCCCTCCTCGTCACCGCCGACGCCCCCGGCCTGGTCGAGATCCCCGAGCTGGGCCTCGCCGTCGCCACCGGCGAGGAGGTCGCCGTCCCCGGCGTCGAGCCGTGGAGCGCGGAGCGCCCGCGCCTCTACCGCGGCACCCTCACCGCGGCCGGGGAGGCGATCGACCTCGCGATCGGGTTCAGGACCATCGAGATCGCCGGCGGGCGGCTGCTGATCAACGGGGCGCCGGTCCTCTTCCGCGGCGTCAACCGGCACGAACACCACCCGGAGCGCGGCCGCGCCCTCGACCGCGAGACCATGATCCGCGACATCGTGCTGATGAAGCGGCACAACGTCAACGCCGTCCGCACCGCCCACTACCCGCCGCACCCGGAGTTCCTGCGGCTGTGCGACGAGTACGGGCTGTGGGTGGTGGACGAGTGCGACATCGAGACCCACGGGTTCATCTACGCGGGCTGGGAGGGCAACCCGCCGGCCGAGCCGATGTGGCGCGACGCCCTGCTCGACCGGGCCCGGCGCATGGTCGAACGCGACAAGAACCATCCCAGCGTGGTCATCTGGTCGCTGGGCAACGAGAGCGGGAGCGGGCCGGCGTTCGGCGACATCGAGCGGTGGATCCGGGCCCGCGATCCCGGCCGGCCGCTGCACTACGAGCGCGACCCGAGCTACCGGCACTCCGACTTCCACAGCCTCATGTATCCGTCGCTGGACGACCTGGAGCGCATCGGGCGGCGCGAGGAGGACACGCCGGACGGCGTGGCGCCGGGGTCGGCCGACGACGTGCGCCGTCGCGGGCTGCCGTTCCTGCTGTGCGAGTACGCCCACGCCATGGGGAACGGGCCCGGCTCGCTGGCCGACTACCAGGCGGTCCTGGAGTCGTACGAGCGGTTCTGCGGGGCGTTCGTGTGGGAGTGGATCGACCACGGGCTGACGGGGCACGACGCGTCGGGCCGCCCGTACTTCCGGCACGGCGGCGACATCGATCACCAGCCGAACGGGGGCCGGTACTGCCTGGACGGGCTGCTGTTCCCCGACCGCACGCCGTCCCCGGGGCTGGCGGAGCTGCGCAAGGCGATCGAGCCGGTCGGGATCGCGGTGGACGTGGCGGCGGGGGAGGTGGCGGTCGCCAACAAGCACGACCTGATCGACCTCGGCCACCTGGAGTTCCGCTGGCGGGTGGAGGTGGACGGCGTTCCTGAAGGCGGGAGCGGGGTGCTGCGGGTTCCGGCCTGCGGGCCGCGTCAGACGGTGCGGGTGCCGTTGCCGGAGGTCGCGGTCCGCACCCTGGAGGGCGAGACGTGGATCACGGTCGAAGCGGTGCTGGCGACCGCGACGCGCTGGGCACCGGCGGGGCACGTCGTCGCCTCCGGCCAGTCCCGCCTGGGCACCACCGCCCACCGCCGCCTGCCGGCGACCCTCGCGGGCGGGGAGCCGGGTGGTGGCGGTGGGGTGCGGTTGGGTGGGGCGATGTTCGATCGGAGGACCGGGCGGCTGGTTCGGCTGCGCGGCGTCAAGCTGGACGGGCCGGTGCTGGACGTGTGGCGCGCCCCGACGGAGAACGACCGTGGCCAGGGCCCCAGGAACGCGCTGGCCGCCGACTGGGAGGCCGTGGGGCTCGACCGCTTCCTCCACCGCACCGCCGCCCTGGAAAGACCGGACGACGGCACGCTCGTCGTACGCGGCCGCAGCGGCCCGGCCACCCGGACCCTGGGCTTCCGCACCACGTACACCTGGCGGTGGCGCGACGGCGCGCTGCACCTGCGGATCGAGGCCGAGCCCGTCGGCGACTGGCACGACACCGCGTACGGCCACCTGAACGTGAGCCCGCCGCGCATGGGCGCCAGGTTCGCCCTGCCCGGCGGTTACACCGACGTCACGTGGTTCGGGCGCGGCCCCGGCGAGTCGTACGCGGACAGCCGGGCCGCCGCGCGGGTGGGCCGGTTCGCGCGGGCGATCGACGAGCTCCAGACCCCGTACGTGGTGCCGCAGGAGAACGGCAACCACGTCGAGACCCGCTGGCTGGAGCTGTCGGGCCCGGGGCTGCCGGCCCTGCGCGTGGACGGCGAGCCGCACCTGGACTTCACCGCCCGCCGCTGGACCAGCGAGGCGCTGCAGGCCGCCGCCAGGCCGCACGACCTGCGCGACTCCGGGCGGGTCTGGCTGAACCTGGATCACGGGCAGCAGGGCGTCGGCAGCGCCTCCTGCGGCCCGGCCCTACCCGATCGGTACCGGCTGCCGGTCCGGTGCTACTTCTGGTCGATGACGTTGACCGCTTGAGAGGATGTTCATCGCATGACGGAATCGACCGAGTTCGACTTCTGCCCGTGGCTGTTCTGGGACCACGCGACCGAGGAGGACCGCCGCGCGCAGGAGAGCCACCTGGAGGAGCTGCGGGCCAGGTTCGACCTCAAGGCGGGCAAGGTGTTCGTGTCGCCGCTGGCGGCCGTGTACGCCGACCGCCTGAGCATGGGCGACCACAGCTACATCGCCGCCCACGCGTACGTCACCGACGACGTCGTCATGGGCGACGACTGCACCGTCAACCCGTACGCCGTGGTGCGGGGGAACATCGTGCTCGGGAACGCCGTGCGGATCGGCGCGCACACGTCCCTGCTCGGCTTCAACCACGGCACCGCGCCCGACCGCCCGGTCTTCCGCCAGGCGATCACGTCGAAGGGCATCAGGATCGGCGACGACGTGTGGATCGGCTCGAACGTGGTCGTGCTCGACGGGGTGACGATCGGCGACCACGCCGTCGTCGGCGCGGGCGCGGTCGTCACCAAGGACGTGCCCGCCTGGGCCATGGTCGCGGGCAACCCGGCCCGCCGCCTCCGCGACCGCCGCGCCACCGGCTCGGGCGACGACCTGGAACGGCTGCTCGCCGGGTTCGCCGCCCGCGCCAGGGAGCAGGCGGCGGACGTGCTCGGGCGCTGCTGGACGGGGGAGCGGTACGTGGACCGCCCGGACGCGCAGCCGACCGTACGCGCCTGGTGCGACGCGGTGGAGATCGCCGACCTCCTCCTGGACGGCCCGCCCCCGACCCCGGCGCGGGAGGAGATCGTCGCGTTCCTGCGCGACCGCCAGGACCCGGCCACGGGCCTGGTCCCGGAGCTCGACGCCTCCGGGACACCGGAGCTCGACGGGGTCACCGCCTATCACGTGCTCTGCGTCGGCTACGCCCTCGACCTCCTCGGCACCCCGTTCCGGCACCCGGTCCACGCCGTCGCGAACGTCAACTCGCAGCAGTTGATCGCCGCGCTCGACGCCCTCGACTGGGAGCGCAACGCCTGGACGGCGGGCTCGTGGGTGGACGCGTTCGGCACCGGCCTCCATCGCAACCTCGCCGACTTCGGCGTGCGCGGCGAGACGGAGACCCTGTTCGGATGGCTGCTGACCCGCTGCGGTCAGGCCCACGGGATGTGGGGCGAACCGGACCCGGACGCGGGCTGGCTGCAGGTGGTCAACGGGTTCTACCGGCTCACGCGCGGGACGTTCGCGCAGTTCGGGGTGCCGGTGCCGTACCCCGAGCGGGCCGTCGACACCGTGCTCGCCCAGGCCCGCGACCCGCGCTACTTCGGCCCGGACACCGGCAACGCCTGCAACGTGCTCGACGTCATCCACCCGCTGTGGCTGCTGGGCAGGCAGACCCGGCACCGCCGCGAGGAGGGTGAGGCGTGGGCGAGGGAGCACCTCGCACGGGCGGTCGCCGGCTGGCACGACGGCGCGGGCTTCAGCTTCGCCCTGACCCGGGGGAGCGGCGCGGCGCGCACGCCGGGGCTGCAGGGCACGGAGATGTGGCTGGCCATCATCTGGCTGCTCGCCGACTACCTCGGCATCTCCGACGCGCTCGGCTACCGCCCCCGGGGCATCCACCGCCCGGAGCCGGCGACGCGCCTGCCCGGCCCCGGCCGCTGACTGGTCCCGTCGAGCGGCCTTCCCGGCTGCTGACCGGCGTTGCCGAGGAGCCGGCGCGGTTCGAGCGCGGCGGCCATCGCCCGGTGGCCCGCCGCGCTCGGGTGCAGGTGGTCGCCGCAGTCGTAGCGGGGCAGCAGGCGGTACGGGTCGGCGGGGTCGCGCAGCGCCGCGTCGAAGTCGGCCAGCCCGTCGAACACGCCGCCGTCCCGTACGAACGCGTTCACCGCCTCCCTCGCCCGCTCGCCCTCGGCCGTGTGGTACGCCGCGCCCGCGAAGGGCGGGAGCGTGCCGCCGATCACGCGTACCCCGGCGGCGTGCGCCCGCTCGGCGATGCGCCGGTAAGCGGCGACGAGCGGCTCCGCCCGCGCGCCCGCCCCGAGGTCGTTGATCCCGGCCAGCAGGATCACCGCGCCGACGCCCGGCTTGGTCAGCACCTCGGCGGCCAGCCGCTCCTCGGCGTGGCCTCCCGTCCCGGCGGCCAGCACCCGGCCGCCGGACACGCCCTCGTTCACCACGGCGAGCGGCCACGACTCCAGCAGGGCCCGGTCGGCGAGGAGGTCCGGCCAGCCGTGGCCGGTCTCCGATCCGACGCCCGTCGTGATCGAGTCCCCGAGCGCCGCCACGGCCGACACCGGCTCGGGTGCGGTGACGATCAGCGCGTCCAGCCAGTGCCAGATCGCCACCCCTTCGACGTACGCGGCCCCGTCCTCGTCGGCGGCGTGGTCGCCGGGGAGCGACCGGTAGGCCGCGTCGCCCGGCGGGGCCGTGGCCCGGTTGCGCCCGGTCAGGATGCCGCCGTCGCCCCGAAGGCAGAGGCTGACGGCGAGGCGCTGCCGGGCCGCCACGTGTCCGGGCAGCGGGTCGCCGAGCGCGGTCGCGCCCGGGGCCAGCGTCACCTCCGCCCGCCCGCCGAACGTCACCGCCCGGTTCGAGCCGGGCACCAGCGCCGCCCCGGAGCGCGGGACGCCCACGCGGACGCGCCCGAACGTCACCGGCCGGTCCCCGTGCGCGTTGGTCAGCCGCACCCGCAACCCGGTCCCGCCCACGCTGGTCCGCACGACGTTGCGCACGGTGAGGTCCCGCAGCCCGCCCCCGGCCCGCTCGGCGGCGGCCGCCCACGTGGTCACCGGACGGCCTTCGATCATCGCTCCCACGCCGCGGTGAACGCGTACCGGCCGGACGCCACCCGGCACACCAGCGCCCCGCCGACCGCCTCACCGGAGACGGGCGTGCCGGACTCCCGGACCGATGCCGGGTCGGACGTCGGCACGTGCACGGTGGCCAGCGCGCCCGGCGGGACGCGGACGTCCAGCCGGAGCGTCCCTCCGTCCACCTCCCACCGGCAGGCCAGCCGTCCCAGCGGCGTCTCGTACGAGGCCGAGGCCCACCGGAGCCGTCCTCCGGGCAGCGGCCGGACGATCGGGCGGCGGAACCCCACCGACTCCTCCTCCTGCCCGATCCCCGCGACCCCGCTGTACAGCCACGCGCCCACGGACCCCAGCGCGTAGTGGTTGAAGGAGTTCATGGCGACGGGCCCGAAGCCGTTTTCCTCCGTCCACCCGTCCCACCGCTCCCAGATCGTGGTGGCCCCGCGCTTGATCGAGTACCCCCACGACGGGTAGCGGTCGTCGTGCAGCAGGGAGTAGGCCAGGTCGTGGTGGCCGTGCGCGGACAGGACGGGGCCGAGCAGCCCCACCCCGGCGAAGCCGGTGGTCAGGCGTCGCCCGCGTTCTTCGAGGTCGGCCACCAGGTGCCCGACGGCCGCGGGGACGAGGGGCGCGGGGACGAGGCCGTGGGCGAGGGCCAGCAGGTAGCCCGTCTGCGTGTCGCCCGTGACGCGGCCGTCCGCCGCCACGAACGCTCGGACGAAGGCCTCCCCGATCCTCGAACGCAGCTCGGCGTAATGGGCGCGGGCGGCGGCGTCGCCCACCACGGCGGCGGCCTTCGAGGTGAGCTCCGCGCTCAGCGCGAAGTACGCGGTGGCCATCACCTCGCGCGAGGTCCGCACGCCCGCCTGCAGCCAGTCGCCGTAGTGGCTGCCGACCCGGTTGCGCCAGATCAGGTCGGGGTTGTGGCGTTCGACGTGGTCCACCCAGCGCCGCATGCTGGGCAGGCTGTCGCGCAGCACCCGCTCGTCCCCGTACACCCGGTACAGGTGCCACGGCACGACGGTGGCGGCGTCGCCCCAGCCGGGGGTGCCGTGCCGCTCGGTCATGACGTGCGGCACCACGTCCGGCACCGCGCCCTCGGCGGTCTGCGCGCACCGCAGGTCCGCCAGCCAGCCGGTGAAGAACGCGGCCACGTCGGCGTTGTAGCAGGCGGTGGGCAGGAAGACCTGCGCGTCGGCGGTCCATCCGAGGCGTTCGTCGCGCTGCGGGCAGTCGGTCGGCACGGAGACGAAGTTGCCGCGCTGGCTCCACCGGATGTTGCTCATCAGCCGCCGCACCAGGTCGTCCGAGCACGAGAACTCGCCCGCCACCGGCGTGTCGGAGTGCAGCACCCGCCCCAGGACCTCGACGTCCGCATGCCCGCTGACCTCGACGTAGCGGAAGCCGTGCACGGTGAAGCGCGGCTCGAACGTCTCCACCGCCGCCCCGGCGGCCACGTAATGGTCGGTCGCCTCGGCCGAGCGCAGGTTGGCGGTGTAGAGGCCGCCGTCGTCGTCCAGCGCTTCGCCGTGGCGCACCGTGACCCGGGCGCCCTCGGGGGCGCCGCGCAGCACCAGGCGGACCCGGCCGGCGATGTTCTGGCCCAGGTCGACGATCGTACGGCCGTCGTCCGGGCGGCGGACGTCCACCGGCACGAGGTCCTGGGTGACGCGGACCGGCTCGGCGACGGACGGGACGAGGACGTCGTGCGCGGTGTCCACGACTCCCGCGGGCGCCCAGGAGGTGTCGTCGAAGCCGGGCAGATCCCAGCCGGGCTGTTCGAGGCGCGCGTCGTACCACTCGCCCATGAGCAGGTCGGCGTAGCGCAGCGGCCCGGTGCTCTCCCGCCACCGCCCGTCGGTGCCGGCGACCGTACGGGAGCCGTTCCCGTGCTCGGCCACGATCTGGACCAGCAGCTGCGGGCGCCGGCCGTACCGCTGCGCTTGCTGCCGCGCGTCCCAGCCGAGGCTGCCCGACCACCAGCCGTCCGCGAGGATCGCCCCCACGCAGACGGGCCCGTCGCCGGCCAGGTCCGTGACGTCGTACACCTGGTACGGCACCCGGTGCCGGTAGTCGGTCCAGCCCGGCGTCAGCTCGCCGTCGCCGACGCGCTGGCCGTTGACGCGCAGCTCGTACAGGCCGCGGGCGCTGCACGCGATCCGCACGGCGGTCGCCGGGGGCAGGTCGAGCACGCGCCGGAAGTAGCGGGGCGCGGGCAGGTACGCGGTGCGGGCCGAACGCGGCTCGCGATCGTCGGTGGGCGGCTCGAACGGCGGCTCGGTCTCGGGATCGTGGCCGATCCACGCCGCCACCCACTCGTCCTGGTGCAGCACCCCGGTCTCGAACCACGACTCCGCCGCCTCGCTGGGCCCCGTCTCGATCCGCGTCTCGACCCGCCATGTGTAGCGCGTGAACGACGCCAGCGGCGCGCCTCCGTAGTCGGCGCTGACGTCCTGGCTCTCGACCCAGCCGCTGTCCCAGACCAGGGCGCCGCGCGCGTGGACCCGGATCCGGTACGCCTCCTGCGCGTCGCCGCGCCGGTCCGAGGCCAGCCGCCAGCTCAGCCTGGGCACCGGCGCGCCGATGCCGAGCGGGGTGCCGCGGTGCTCGCAGCGCAGGTCGTACGGCCGCAGCGCCCCGCCGGCGGGCACCTCGGGAAGGGATCGGCTCACCATGCCCACTCCTTCGCCGGCCGGGCCAGCGGGTAGTCGCGCCGGGGCGCGGTCGGGTGGACCTTGCGCCCGCTGTACATCGGCCGGGCGCTCCCCTCCGGGCTGATGCCGATCACGTCGTCGCCCCGCCAACGCACGCGGTACTCCCGCCCCGCCGCCACCTCGGTGGTCGCCGTCTCCGGCACGGGGAACGTGACCGTGACGCGTTCTCCTCGACGTGGCGCGGGGATCGACAGGTAGCCGTCCGGCGCCCACGCCCCGGCCTGGGTGCCGTCGAAGCCCCCGCTCTCGCGGGCGACGCGGACCTTGGCGTACCCGGCCCAGTCGGGCACCCGCATCCGCAGCTCGGGCAGGTCCTCATGGACGTCCAGGTCGACGCGGCCCTCGTGGGGGAGGTGGCTGAGCACGGTGACCTGCCGGGTGGCCCGGGTGAGGAGCAGGTTGACCCGGACGGCCCGGGGGTCGGCGGTGACGATCGAGTTCCAGCCCCAGAACAGGCCGCGCAGCCCCGAGCCGACGCAGCACGCCTGCACGTCGGCCGTGTGCCCGCGGCCCAGCTCCACGTCGCAGACGAAGTCGTTGGGCGCGCCGTAGCCGGCGAAGGCGCCGCGCACCCGCTCGCCCACGCGCACGTGCGTCACCCAGCCCGGCTCGTCCCCCGACGCGTCGGGCGCGGACTCCACCCAGCTCAGGTCCAGGAGCTGCGACTCCACGAGGTGGTTGCGCAGGAACCGCTCCACCACGCCCCAGTACGCGGTGTGGCCCGACCCGGCCAGCGTGGTGCCGGTGCCGATCAGGTCCACCAGGGAGCAGCTCTCGTGCTCGTACCGCTGGTCGGCCAGGTCGCCGGGCGTCCAGCCGAACGCGGTCGCCTGGCCGAGGGCCCAGTCGTAGGCGCGGCGGACGTACGCGGTCAGCCCGTGGTCGCCGACGAGGCGGGCGTAGCGGGCGAGCCCTTCGAGCGTGCCGAGCCGGGTGTGGAAGTGGGCGCTGCGGTACGCGCGGGCGGGGTTGAAGCTCCCGTCGTCCCCAAAGACTCCGCTCTTGTGCACGATCAGGCGGGCGAACCAGCCGCACAGCTCCAGCGCGTCCTCGTTGCCCGTCGCCTGGTGGTAGCGCAGCAGCGGCATGATGAGCCGGCCGCTGAACGAGGCCGGGTCGGGGGCGAGGTGCAGCGCGACGGCGTTCGGCGAGGGCCAGCCGTCGGGGGTGTACTCGGAAGCGGGGTAGAACCACACGTCCCGCTCCTTGATCGCGATCCGCTTGAGCGCGGCCACGTGGCGGTCGGCCAGCCTTCTGGCCTCGGGGTCGCCGTCGGAGACGTACCAGGTGGTGAGCGACAGGAGGACCGCCCGCTGGTCGATGAGGTTGGCGTTCGGGGGCCAGCCCACCTCGGGGCGCGCCAGGCGGTAGCTCAGCCCGTCGTCGCCGAAGAAGCCGATCAGCCGCCGCCTGAACCCCTCCTCGACCTCCCGCCAGGTGTCCTTGCCGGTCATGTGCCGGGCGAGCACGCAGGCGTCCAGGAGCCGTCCGTGGCTGGAGCCGTAGTCCCAGTCGCCGTGCCGCAGGGCCGCCGGGCGGGCCAGGAGGTCGGCGCTGAAGTACGGGATGCCGTCCATGTCCTGGTCGGGCAGTCCGGCCACCGCGTTCATCGCCAGCTCGGCCCGTTCTTCGAGCAGCACCGTGTCGGGGATCTCGGGCATGGGCGTCCCTTCGCATAGATATTCAAGCATGCATAGACGTCCCATTCAGCGTGCGTCGTCCCTTCCGTCCCGTCAAGGCACGCCTCCACACTTCAGCCGAGGGGCATAAATATTCGACTCTTGTTGGGTATGTAACCCTGAGGCAGGATGAAGGGCATGAGCGATGATCGGATGTATTCGGCCGTACAGCCCGGTCCCGACGCGGCGGTGACCCTGCGTCCCGTGGCGGGCGGGCGGGTCGAGGGCGGGTTCTGGGGCGCGCGGCAGCGGGTCAACCGCGAGGTCACGATCCCGCTGGGCGGCCGGCGGGTACGCGAGTCCGGCGCGTTCGACAACCTCAGGACGGCGGGCCCGCATCGCGGCAAGGTGTTCGCCGACTCCGACGTCTACAAGTGGCTGGAGGCCCTCGCCTGGGAGCGCGGCAGGGCCGACGGGGACGACCTCGCGGGGCCGTACAAGGAGGCGTCCGAGCTGGTCGCGGCCGCCCAGTCCGCCGACGGCTACCTGCACACCCATACCCAGCTCACCGGCGCCGAGCGCTACTCCGACCTGGCCTCCAGCCACGAGCTGTACTGCGCGGGCCACCTCATGCAGGCGGCCGTGGCAGGCAGCCGGGCCGTCGGCGACCGCACGCTGCTGGGCGTCGCCACCCGGTTCGCCGACCAACTGGTGGCGGCGCTGGCCCCGGACGCGCTCGACGGCCACCCCGAGGTCGAGATGGGCCTGGCCGAGCTGCACCGGGAGACCGGCACGCGCTCGTACCTGGACCTGGCCGCGCGCCTGGTGACCACCCGCGGCCACGCGCTCATCCCGCTCAAGGGGCACCACGGGCCCGGCTACCGGCAGGACCGGGTGCCGGTGCGGGAGGCCGCCACGGTCGAGGGGCACGCCGTGCGCGCCATGTACCTGGCCGCAGGGGCGGCCGACGTCGCCGTGGAGACCTCCGACCTTGAGCTGCTCGCCGCCCTGGAGCGGCAGTGGCACGACATGGTGGCGACCAAGACGTACCTGACCGGCGGGCTCGGCTCCAACTGGTACGGCGAGGCGTTCGGCGGCCACCACGAGCTGGCGCCCGACACCGCGTACTGCGAGACCTGCGCGGCCATCGGCAGCGTCCAGTGGGCGTGGCGGATGCTGCTGGCCACCGGCGCGCCCGGGTTCGCCGACCTGATCGAGCGCACGCTCCACAACGCCGTCCTGCCCGGCGTCTCGCTCGGCGGCGACCGCTTCTTCTACGTCAACGCGCTGCGCGTGCGCGCGGGCGCGGACCCCGACGACCTGCGCTCGCCCGCACGCGGCCGGCAGGACTGGTACGGCACCGCCTGCTGCCCGCCGAACGTGATGCGCCTGCTCTCCTCCCTCGACCACTACCTCGCCACCGGGGACGGCGACGGAGTCCAGCTCCACCTGTACGCGCCCGGCACCGTGCGGGCGGGCTCCGTGGTGCTGGAGGTCGCGACCGGCTACCCGTGGAGCGGCCGGATCGAGATCACCGTCAGGCAGACCCCCGACCGGCCGTGGACGCTCTCGGCCCGCATCCCCGCCTGGGCCGACGCCGCCGGCGTGGACGACCGGCCGGCCGAGCCCGGCACCTACCACCGTGTCCGCCGGACGTGGCGGCCCGGCGACCGGGTCGTGCTCGACCTCGGGATCCGGCCCCGGCTCACGGTGGCCGTGCCCCGGCTGGACGTGGCCCGCGGCCAGGTGGCCGTCGAGCGCGGCCCGCTGGTCTACTGCCTGGAGCAGGCCGACCATCCCGGCGTCATCGTGGACGACCTGTGCGTGGCGGGCGCGGACCTGCGCGACGGGACCTCCGTCGCCGGCCTGCCCGCCGAGGTGGTGCCGGTCATCGCGCGCGGCCGGGCCCACGTGCACCGGGAGGAGGACGGCGGCTTCCCCTACCGCACCGCCGCCGCCCCCCGCGAACCGGAGCACGCGGGCCCGGTCGATCTCACGTTCGTGCCGTACTACGCGTGGGCCAACCGGGGGGCGGGCCCGATGACGGTCTGGGCGCCGATGCACGGCTGACACATGATCTCTGGGCCGTACCCCCGACGCTTGGAGGTGCCCACGCCGTGAGGACGCTGCCGGCCGCCACCGCGCTGTCCACCGGCCGGCTGGTCGCCGCCAGTCATACCTTCTTCACGACGATCGAGTCCGGGACCAGCTTCTCCAGGTCATCCACGTCCGAGGTGAAAATGGTGACCTGCCCCTTCTGCTGTCGTGCTACGACGGCGAGTACCGCGTCGATCGCGTACTTGTGACCGTGCAAGTTGGCATCAGCCAGGAGCCGGCGAGCCAGGCGAGCCTCGTCTTTCCCGATGCGGGCGACGTTGAGCCGGGAGAGCACCCAGTCCCAGCGTTGCTCGGTGATTCTGCCGTCGTGCGCTTCGACCGCCGTCATCGGAGCCGTCACCACCTCGGCCTGCCCCCGGGCCGCAAGGTCAAGCCAGGCGATCATCTCCCGGTCGCCACGCACGGCCAGGGACAAAGCTTGACAGTCGAGTGCGAAGATCCGCAGCGGCTGCTGTCCGCGCTCGCCGCCTCGTTTCCTCACGCGGCCTCTCCCGCTTTGCGCTTTCTGTCGGTGCGGCGGCGCTCGTGCTCGGCGTCGAGATCCTCCAGCTTCTCGATCGCCGCAGCGCGCTCGTCATCGGTGACCGGGCCGTACTCTTCCTCCAGCCAGTTCACCAGCTCCAGCAACCGGTCTCGGTCACGCTTGAAGCGCAGCGCCTCGGCAACATACGCCGACAGGCCCCGCTCTGCCGCCTCCGCGCGGATCTCGTCAAGGAGCTCCTCGGGGATCGTCACCGTTATCTTCTTAGAGGCCATACTTCGTACCATACTCCAGGTGTCAGACTCCTTACCAGCGCTTCAATGCGACTTCACCGTGTCCGCCGCCGTCGCCTCGGGTTCATCCCGCAGGTGCGCCGTCCACCGTGACGCCTATAACGGACAGGCCCTCGACGTGCTGTGCCACGTCGGCCCGGAGCACCCCGGTGAACGAGCTGTCCCTGATCGTGATCTCCCTTAGCGGCTGCTCGGGATACCCCCGCAGCAGGTACGCGCTGCGCGTCCGGTCGCTGCGCAGCCCCGCGACGTTGATGTTGCGGATGAGCGGCGCCTCGTCGCCGTTGTGACCGTCGCCGTGGTAGAGATCGATCGAGACCGCCTCCTTGGTCAGCCCGCTGATCTCGATGTCCTTGACGAAGACGTTCTCCACGAAGCCGCCCCGCACCGAGTTCGTCTTGATGTAGAGCCCGAAGTACAGGCCGGGGCCGCCCCAGCGGCAGCGGCGGACGAACACGTTGCGGATCCCGCCGGTCGTGTCCGTGCCGATCGCGACGGAGCCGTACCGGTGGCGCATGTCGCAGTCCTCGATCAGCACGTCCTCACACGGCACCCCGACCCGCCGCCCGTCGGGGCCGCGCCCCGCCTTGATCGCGATGCAGTCGTCGCCCACGTCGAACACGCACCCCGAGATCACCACCGAGCGGCACGACTCGGGGTCGCAGCCGTCGTTGTTGGGGCCGCGCGAGTGGATCGTCACGTTCCTGACCAGGACGTTGTCGCAGCGTACCGGGTGGATCTCCCACATGGGAGAGCGGACGATCCGGACGCCCTCGACCAGCACGTTGCGGCACAGGTACGGCTGGATCAGGTTGGGGCGCAGGTAGTGGCCCGCGCCGAACACGCGCTCCTCGACGGGCACGTTCTGCGCGGCCATCCGCTGCAGCGCGGCCCAGTCGCCGGCCTCGTGCGGCGTGCCCGGCAGCCAGCCGAACTCCGGCGTGCCCACCCACGGCCACCAGTGCTCCGGCCCCGCCCCGCCGTCGAGCGTCCCGGCGCCGGTGATCGCGATGTTCTCCTGGCCGTAGGCGTAGACGAAGGGGGAGTAGTTGTAGCACTCGATGGCCGAGAAGCGGGTGTAGACGGCCGGGAGGTAGTCGGCGGGGTCGGTGCTGAACAGGATCGTCGCGCCCGCCTCCACGTGCAGGTCCACGTTGCTGAGCAGGTGGATCGCGCCGGTCGGGTACGTGCCCGGAGGCACCCGCACGTGACCGCCGCCCGCCCGGTGGCACGCCTCGATGGCGGCGCGGAACGCCTCCGTTCCCGAGCCGAACTCGGTGACGTCGAACCAGCGGTCGGGGAACTCCGGCGGACGCACCCGGTCCCGTAGCTCGTCCGCGTACCGCCACGCCTCTTCCTCGTTCATGGAACCTTCCTCATGCGCAGCGCGTGGTAGAGGGGCAGGGCGATCACCCAGGACGGGTTCCACGTGTTCGCCTCCCCCTTGCGCTGCCAGTTGGTCTGGAAGAACCCCTCGCCCTGCTCGCCGGGCGTCTCGAAGCCCCAGTCGCCGGGCTCGCGGCAGACGCCCTGGCCCATGGCGTGCAGGATCGTCTCGGCCCTGGCCGCGTACCGGGGCCGGCCGGTCAGCAGGCCGAACTCCATCAGCTCGGAGGTCGGGAAGAACACGTCGAGGTGATGGTTCTGCACGCTGACCGACGGCCAGCCGCAGGTCTTGAACCCGCGCCGCTCGAACGTGCTCCCCGCGTCGAACTCCGGTGACCAGACGTAGACGAACGTCAGCAGCCAGTCCGCCGCCGCCTCCGCCCACTGCGCGTAGAGGTCGCGGCCGGTGAGCCGGTACAGCTCGAAGGCGGCCAGGAAGTAGTACATCCCGGCCTCCTTGTCCTCGCCGGAGGCGTCCAGCGTGGCGTGCGCGAACGGCCGCTCGAACGTGGCCGCGTGCAGCCGGTGGTAGCGGCCCAGCACCTCTTCGGCGCGCCGCAGCCACACCCGCTCGCCGCTCAGCCGGTACGCGCCCAGCATGGCCTGGACGCAGGCGATGCCCGCCGCGCTGACCATGCCCGAGAACGGCCGCCCGTCCGGCGTCCAGCCGATCGGGACGATGCCCTCCTGGAGCCTGGTGCGCCAGAAGAAGGCGGCGGCGTCCTCCACCGCCTCCTCCCACGCGGGCGGGACCGGCAGCCCCGCCTCCTTGAAGTGGCGCGCGATCCCGGCCAGGTCGGCGATCGTCTCGCCGTGCGCGCGGCTGGAGACGAAGTCCGCGCCGTCCTTGCGGAAGGTCTCCCATCTGCCGTCGTCGAGCAGGTACCGGCCGTGCCGCAGCCCTGGGGTCCGCGTCCGGCTGCCCTCGACGTAGAAGTCCGCCGCGCGGCGGGTCCGCTCCGGCCGGCCCAGCAGGGCGTCGCACAACGCCAGCTTGAGGCACTGGCCGGTCCAGCCGTACATGTACGAGCGGGGGCGTCCGTGGCGGGTGCCCTCGTAGGCGAGGTAGCCGTCGCCGGTCCAGCGGGCGTCCATGGCGTGGGCCTTGAGCCGGACGATGTCCTCGCGGCCGAGCGGGCGGGCGCCCTCGGTCTCCTGGTGGAGCCGGGTGTGGACGAGCTTCCTGAAGCCGTGGCCGCGCGGCGCGACCGGGCCCCAGTCGAGGGTGTGCCTGGTGCTGATCGCCTCGCCCGGGGCCAGGGTCCGGTAACCGATCGGGTGGTCGGCGACCTCCGCCTTGCTGACGTAGCAGACGTCCGGCCTTCCGTCGAACATGATCACGCCGGTCATGGCCGCCACCGTCAGGCCCGGCTGCCGCACGACGCCCAGGGAGTCGTAGGCGACCTTGCCGTCCGCGTCGCGGCGGGGTGCCGGGTGGGCGAACAGGCTGACGTACCGGTCGTCCCAGGCGGCGTTCACGGCGGGGATGGGCAGGCGGTCCTGCTCGCACACGAAACCGCCGCCCGGCTCGACGCGGGGGACCTTGCGGCGGGGGTCGGAGGAGGGGTTGCCGTTGTAGAGGACGCCGGGCATGGTGAGGTTGGCGTCGGAGGTGGGGAGGGGGAGCAGGAGGCCCGCCGCCACGTCGGTCACCTCGTGCGCGGAGTCGTTGTGCCAGGTGGCGGTGAGGGTGAGCAGGCCGCCGGGGGTGAAGGCCAGCTCCAGACGCGCGCCGAGCGGCCCGGTCCGCGCCGTGACGACGACCTCACCTCCCGCTCCGTGCACCCCGATCGAGCCGGCCTGGGCGGGGTTGATGTGCCAGGGGCGGCCGGTGGAGGCGGTGAGCAGGCCGCGCAGGGGCGCCCGCAGGTGCGGGGCGCCGGCGTCGCGGTGACGCAGCCGCACCTCGGGGCCGCCCTCCCCGGCCACCACCTCGACGACCTTCCCGCCCGGCTCGGTGAGGGCGGCGACGACGCCCCCGGCGGGCGCCCGCCCGGGTGGCGCCGGGGCGGGCGCGCCGTTCGAGGGCGCCGTCATGGGCGCCGCCTGAGGCGGACGGCCTGGGCTCCGGTGGCCGGCAGCGGGACCGTCAGCGTCTCGCCCTCCTGGACCCCCAGCGAGCCGACCGTCATCTCCCACGTGTCGATCACCTCGACGTCGTACCGCCCGCGCGGCACCTCGTACTCGCGCACCGGGAACCGGTGCTCCCCGCAGTACTCCAGGTAGAACTCGCCGGGCACCTCCAGCATCGGCGCGTCCCGGTCCCGGTACCGCGCCGCCTCGGGCGTCTCCGCGATCACCTCGCGCAGCAGCCCCAGCCGCGCCACGGCCGCGCCCACCAGCGTGCCGCCGGACTCCGACCAGGTCAGCCCCTCGTCGTCGAGGTACGACTCCCCGTGCGTGACGTACCGGCGCCGCACCGACCCGTCCCACGCCTGGGCGACGACCTCCTCGGGGGTCAGGCTGTGCCACGGATCGTCCGAGTCCCCCTCGTACCCGCACATGTCCATGAGCACCGGCTTGTGATGGTCGCGCGTCCGCACCCAGGCGTCGCGCGGGCTGCGCGCGGCCACGCTCCCGTGCGTGAACGCGCGCCGCCACAGCAGCGGCGACCCCGCTTCGGCGGTGATCGACAGCGGGTGCTGCCCGGGGTCCTCCTCGGCCACCAGGTCGGCGAGCCGTACCCAGTCGTGTTCGGAGATGCCGGGGAAGAGCGTGGGGTCGGCGGCCAGCGACCACCACACGTTCGCGTGCGCGGCCAGCCGGGGCACCACCTCCGCCACCAGGCGGGCGGCCGCGTCCACGTCCCCGGCGCCGTCGGAGGGATGCAGCAGGACCAGCTCGGCCGTCACGCCGATCGCGCCCAGCTCCGCCACCCGCTCCTCCAGCGAGTCGAGCGTGCACCGGGTCGCGAACGCCGCCATCCGCACCCGGTCGAACGGCGACGACTCCAGCGTGGCCAGCGTCCGCGCCCGCCGCTTCTCGCCGTGCAGGTGCCAGCCGAGCGCGGTGGTCGCCAGCGAAACCATGATCACACCCTCGTCATTCGCAGCGCCAGGTACGGCCGGCGGGGCAGCCCGACGCGCACCCGGTCCCGGTGCACCCCGTCCACCGGGGTGATCGTCATGTTCCAGGTGTCGATCAGCTCCACCTCGTAGTCCCCTTCCGGGAGTTCGACGGTTACGGAGGAGGGCCGGCGGCGGCCGAGGTAGCGGAGCAGGACACCGTCGCGGCGGGTCTCCATGACCTCGCGCAGGAACCCGATCCTGGCCGGGCTCTCCCCGCGCAGCGTGCCGCCGTTGCCGACCCACGGGCGGCCGGGCCCGCCGGTCACGACCTCGCCGTGCCCGACGTACCCGCCGCGCGCCATGCCCTCCCAGAAGCGGTCCACCAGCTCGGGCCCGCTGATGTTGCCCCAGCGTTTGCCGGCGTCCCCCTCGTAGGAGATCTCGTCGATCACCACTGGCTTGGGGCACGCACGCAGCCACTCGCCGGTCAGCGTGGCGTCCCAGTGCTGCACGCTCTGGTGCGTCACCCACGGCTTGGTGAAGTCGTACATGGACGCGACCTCGTACATCCGCGTCCCGTTGTGGATCGACCGCAGATGCTCGTACGGGTCCAGCCGCACGATCGCCCGCAGCACGTCGTCCCAGTCGGCGACGGTCTTGGCGTGGTTGAAGTCGTACTCGTTGGCGGCCGACCACCACACGTTCCGGTAGGCCGCCAGGCGGGCGATGACGTACCGCACGTACGCGTGATCGGCCTCGCGCCCCATGTCCTCCACCCCGCGCAGACCCTCGTCGTACGGGTGGAAGAGGATCACGTCGGCCTCGACCCCGAGGTCCCGCAGGTCCCGGATCCGGGCCTCCAGGTGCCGGAAGAACACCGGGTTGAAGCGCGTCTTGTCCAGCCCGCCGGGATCGTCCCCGGCGAAGGGCACCTCGGGCGGCGACATCCGCCCGGTCGGCAGCACGCACATGCGCAGCTTGTTGAACGGCGAGGCCGCCAGCGTCCGCAGCGTCTCGCGCTCGCGGTCCTCGTCCATGTCGTGCGTCCAGTGGTAGCAGGTCGTCCCGAACGGCAGGTACGGCGTGCCGTCGGCGTACGCGAAGCCCGTCCCCGCGGCCCGCACGGGGCCGTGGTTGCCGGCGGAAGCGGGCGTCACCTCGAAGCCGCCCGCGTGCCCGTCCAGCTCGCTCACGTTGCTGACGGTGTCGAACCGCCACGGACCCACCGCGTCCGGCATGAACCGGACGCGGTAGACACCGTCGCCGTCGTAGAAGCCCTCGGCCTCGACGACGCGGTTGCGGTAGCGGTACCGGGCCGACAGGCGGACCTCCGCGAAGGGGTTGCCGCCTGCCGGTCCGGCCAGCTCGATCTCGTGGACGCCCCAGCGTTCCACGGTGTCCGGAAAGGTCACCAGTCCTTCCCAGCGGCGGCCTGCGCCTTGATGTAGGCGGGGATGTCCTGCTGCTCGGAGGCGGTCAGCGACTGGTCGGGCGTCATGCCGTCGCGCAGCACGTGCTGGCGGAAGACCGAGTACAGCGGCAGGTCCCAGAACTCGGTGTTCCGGTAGTTCGACACCGTGGCGTTCTCGCCCCAGTACACGGCCGAAGTGTCGATGCCGGCCAGTTCGGGGACGCTCTTGCCGAAGTTCGACACGACGTTGTCGGTCTGCAGGACGGCCTTGATGCCCTGCCTGGACAGCTCGGTCTGGGCCTCCTCCGAGACCAGCCACTTGACGATCTGCAGCGCCTGCTCCTTCTTGGCCGAGGACGGCGGGATGAACGCGGCCCGGGTGTTCGGCTGGTAGATCGCCTTGGAGCCCTGCTTGAGCACCGGGATCGAGGTGACCCCGATGTCGACGTTCTTGGCCTGCTCCTTGAACGACTCCTCGTCCCCGTCCTCGATGAACAGCTCGCTGCCGGCGTACATGTTCAGCCGCGAGAGCGTCTCGACCGCCATGGCCAGGTGCCCCGGCCGGCTCATGTCGCCCTTGAGGAAGTCGGTGACGGTGGTGAAGTCGTTGCGCGGGATCTCCAGGAATCGGTACAGGTTCTCCACGTACTGCTTCCAGCCGTTACCGGTGATGCTGACCTTGACCTCTTCGGGCTTCGGCTCCTCGCTCGTGGTGGGCTGGAACGGGTAGAGGCCGAGCTGGTTGAACTCCAGGTACTGGTCGGGGTGCTGCATGTAGCCCTTGTAGTGGTCCAGGCCGTCGTCCCTGGTCAGCTTCTTGGCCAGCTTGTACGCCTCGTCGTACGTCGTGCCGGGCTTGGGGTACCGCACCCCGAACTTGTCGAAGATCTTCTTGTTGTAGAGCAGCACGTGCTCGTCGATGAACAGCGGCACGCCGTAGACCCCGCCGTCGGAGCGCGACCTGACCAGCTCCACGCTGGCCTTGTTGAGCTTGCCCAGGTCGATGCCGGCCTTCTGGAGGTCGGCGGTGAGGTCGCCGACCCAGCCCATCGGCTCCAGGTCGCGGTCGATGCGGGACTTCGGGTCCTCGATGATGATGTCGGGGGTGACCCCGGCGCTCTTGAGGTTCTCGTAACGCACGGGAAGGTCCCACGTCGCGTACTTGATCTTGACGCCGGGGAACGCCGCCCGCAGCCTGTTCCCGATGATCTCGTCGAAGACCCTGGTCCCCTGCCTGTTCCCGTCGACGCTCGACTCGAACGGCTTGTAGTTGGCGGCGAAGATGAACAGCTCGTCGTCGCAGACGCTGAACGGCTGGTTGTACTTGTTCGGCACGTCCTTGCAGACTGCGGCCGAAGCGTTGGCGGGAGCGGAGACGACGGTCAGAGCGAGGGCGAGCAGCGCGAGCCCGCGGGCCTTGTTGTTCATCGGGTCTCCCCCTTGGAAGGCGTGTAGCTGCACTGGCGCACGACGTTCCGCCGGACGCCGTTCCTGAATTCGGTGATCGTGTGCTCGGGCCAGTTCGACAGCAGGCCCACGGCGTCGCGGAGGTAGGACTCGTTGAAGACGACGTGCCGGATGTTGTTGCGGTTGTAGGAATAGACCATGTGGATGAAGCCGTCGTTGCTCTGCGTCATCACCGGATAGGTGAACTGCGGCCCCGACTGCGCCTCCACGTCGACGGAGTTCTCCCAGGTCCGGCCCTTGTCGGGAGACAGTGACACCCGCATGGGGGAGCGGTGCTCGACCCAGGGGTTGTAGGCCAGCACCAGCTTGCCGTTGTCCAGCTTGAGCGCGGCGATGCGCGAGTTCGGGTTGCCGATGGGCTCGGCCACGGGCGCGCTCCACGTGCGGGCGAAGTCCCTGGACTCGCTCTTGTAGATCGCGCCGTCACCGGTGCGCATGTAGGCGACCAGGCGGCCCGGCTCGACCTCCACGACCGTCGGCTGGATCGAGCTCTTCGCCGTCTTGATCCAGCTCGTGTGCTCCTCCGGATACGCCTTCCACGAGCTCATGTCCTGGCTGAAGACGTAGAAGCCGGAGCTGGACTCCGCCTCGTCGTAGATCGGCACCAGCACCTCCCCGTTCGACATGCGGATCGGGTTGGTGCCGACCATCCAGCCCCACTCCCTGCGGATGTAGGCCGGGTCGCTCCAGGTGTGGCCGCCGTCGTCCGAGGTGATCAGCCGGATCGGCGCCTGCTCCCAGCCGTGCCCCTCGATCGTCACGAAGAACAGGTAGAGGCGCTTGCCGTCCGACCACAGCACGGGATTGCCGTCGGCCTTGCCCGCCTCGTCGAACACCACCTCGGGCTTGGACCAGGTCTTCTTGCCCACCGCCAGGCGCGACAGGTAGAGCGCCTGGTTGGGAGCGCCCTCCGAGGTGCCGCCGTAGTAGACGGTCAGGATGTCGCCCGTCGGGGCCTGCGCGATCGCCGCCGCGTGCACCTTGGGCACGTTCGGGTCGGGGGCGGCCACGTCCTGGCGGCAGGCGTACGAGCCGGTCGGCTCCACGCGTACCACTCCGCCGCCGTCATCGGTGAGGTACGACGGGACGGCCACGGCCGCCGCCAGCGCGCCGTACAAAATGCTCTGCCTGAACTTCATGGCTGGCCAATCTCCAGATATTTGATGGTTTTCCGCAGGTAGGAAAAGGCGACGTGGAGGCGTCCGCCGCCGCCGTCAATGACGCTCGGGTAGGAGTAGCCGAGCTCGTTCTGCCAGTACTCGGGGTCGGCGTCCTGCAGCACCCGCCGGTGCGGCCAGCGGGCGCCGCCGTCCTCGGACGTCGCGAGGACGAGCGGCGTGCGCAGTGCCTTCCTGCGCCGCTCCCCGTTCTTGGTCACCCATCTGAACTGGTCGCGCTCCAGGCTCGCGTCGTTGTAGACGAGCGCGAACCGGCCATCCACCCTCGTGAGCTGGACGGAGGAGTCGTTGTTCGGCAGGTCGGTCCGCTCGGGAGCCGACCACGTGCGGCCGTCGGCGGAGGCCGAGGCGTGGATGCGCCCCGCCCTCCGGTCCCTGAACAGCGCGAGCAGCCGGCCGTCCGGCCGTCGCGCGATCGTCATCTGCACCAGGTCGCGGCTGCCGGGGACCTGGTGCTCGGCCCACGTGCGCCCGCCGTCCGCGCTGACCTCGACGACGCTGCGGTCGCCGGAGGCCCCGCAGTGGTAGGCGGGCAGCAGCCAGGTGCCGTCGTCCAGGATCAGCGGCGGGTGCCGCACGAAGATCCCGGGCTCGGCGAGGAGCAGCCGGGGCTCGCTCCACGTGCGCCCGGCGTCCGCCGAGGTCCTGGCCACGACGTGCGCGGTCTTCTGGTCGTACGGCTCGCTGGAGGTGTGCAGCAGCCAGACCAGCCCGTCCGCCTCGAACAGCACCGGGTTCTGCTCGCTGCGCCCCGGGTCGGCGGCGACCACCTGGGGAGGTTCCCATCGGCCGCCGGTCAGCCGCGACAGCACGACGTCCGTGCCGGGGTGGCCTTCCTCGGGGCCGCTGAACCAGGCGCACAGCAGGTCGCCGCCCCGGGTGCGCAGCAGGTTGGCCGCGTGGTTGTCCGGGCCGTGCGGCGCGGGCAGCAGTGCCTCGCGCACGCCGGGAAGGCCCGCCGCCGGGCGGACGACGCCGTCGAAACGCGGATCACTCATGCCTTTACCTCCCGTACGTCCGGGTCCGGCACGCCGCGCAGCTCCAGCTCCTCGGCCAGGTGGCAGGCCACCCGGCGGCCCCCGACCTCGCGCAGCGGCGGCGGCTCCGTGCGGCAGGTGTCCCTGGCGTACACGCAGCGCGGATGGAACGGGCAGCCCGGCGGCACGTGCGCCGGGTCGGCGATGTCGCCCAGCAGCTTGATCCGCTCCCGGTGCCGCTTGGCCGCCGGGTCCGGGTCGGGCACCGCCGACAGCAGTGCCTCGGTGTAGGGGTGCAGCGGCCTCGTGTACAGCTCCTCGGTGGGGCCCTGCTCGACGACCTTGCCGAGATACATGACCGCGACGACGTCCGAGACGTGCTCGACGATGCCCAGGTCGTGGCTGACGAACAGGTAGGCCAGGCCCGAGTCCTCCTGCAGGTCCATCAGCAGGTTCAGGATCTGGGCGCGGACCGACACGTCCAGCGCGCTCACGGCCTCGTCGGCCACCACCAGCCGGGGCGACAGGGCCAGCGCCCGCGCGATCCCGACCCGCTGCCGCTCGCCGCCGCTGAAGGCGTGCGGGTAGCGGTTGGCGTACTCGGGGCGCAGGCCCACCCGGTCGAGCAGCTCGCCGACGCGCTCGTCGATCTCCTCCTTCGCGCCGTACCTGTGGGCCCGCATCGGCTCGCCGATGATCTCGCGCAGGGTCTTGCGCGGGTTCAGCGAGGAGTGCGGGTCCTGGAAGATCATCCGTACCTGCGCCCGGTACGGCTTGAGCTCCTTCTCCTTCAGCCCCGCCACGTCGATGACCGAGCCGTCCGGCCGCCGGTAGAGCATGCGCCCGCCGGTCGGGTCGTGGGCCCGCACGATGCACCGGCCGAGCGTGGTCTTGCCGCAGCCGGACTCGCCGACCAGGCCGAGCGTGCTGCCCGGCTCGATGGCCAGGTCTACCCCGTCCACCGCCTTCACCGCGCCCACCTGGCGGCCCAGCAGCCCGCTGCGGATCGGGAAGTGCTTGGTCAGCCCCTCGATGCTGAGCAGGGGTTCCGTGCTCACGCTTCCTCCTCGTAGAGCAGGCAGGAGACCTCGCGGCCGGTCATGGGGACCAGGCGCGGCGGCACGGCGTCGCACTTCCCGGCCATGACGGAGTCGCAGCGCGGGTGGAACGTGCAGCCGTCCGGCCGCGCGTACGGCGGAGGCACCATGCCCTTGATCGCCGTCAGCCGGGCCCGCGAGGCCCGCCCGAGCCGGGGCATCGAGCGCAGCAGCGCCCGCGTGTACGGATGCCGGGGCTCGGCCAGCACCTGCTCGGCCGCCCCGTACTCCACGACCCGGCCCAGGTACATGACCGCCATGCTGTCGGCCACCTGCGCGGCCACCCCCAGGTCGTGCGTGATCAGCATGATCGCCATGCCGAACTCCGCCTGCAGGTCCCGCAGCAGCTCCAGGATCTGCGCCTGGGTGGTGACGTCCAGCGCGGTCGTCGGCTCGTCGGCGATGAGCAGGCCCGGCCGGCACGACAGCGCCATCGCGATCATCGCCCGCTGCCGCATCCCGCCGCTCAGCTCGAACGGGTACGCGTCCACCCGCCGCTGCGGCATGGGGATGCCGACCCGGTCGAGCATCTCGATCGCGCGCTGCCGGGCGGCGGCCTTGCCGACGTTCTCGTGCAGGCGGACCGCCTCGACGATCTGGCTGCCGATCGTGTGCACCAGGCTCAGCGAGGCCATCGGCTCCTGGAACACCATCGCGATGTCCCGCCACCTGATCTGCCGCAGCAGCTTGAGGTCGGCGCCGACCAGTTCGACGGGTCCGCCGTCGCGGTGCAGCGTGATCCGCCCGCCCTCGATGTGGCCCGGTGGGTCCACCAGGCGCAGGATCGAGCGGGCCATGACGCTCTTCCCGCAGCCGGACTCGCCGACGATGGCCAGCGTCTCGCCCTTGCGCACCCGCAGGTCCACGCCGTCCACCGCGCACACCACGCCGTCGTCGAGCAGGAAGTGGGTACGCAGGTCCTCGATCTCAAGCAGCACGTCGTCTACCGCCACGCCGAGCCCCCCTGTTGCTGTGCCGATGGTCGCGCTCACCGTCGCCCTCCGCGGTTACGCCAGAAGGGCTTCCTTCTCCGGGCTCGGCTCGCCGCTCCGTACGGATCGGCGGCGTCCCTTAGCCCGTCACCGAAGAAGTTCATGGCCACCACGACCACCACCACCGCGACGCCGGGCGCGAGCAGCCAGGGCGCGTTCGCGACCACGCGGACGTTCTGGGCGCCCTCCAGCAGCACGCCCCAGCTCACCGCCGGCGCCTGCAGGCCGAGCCCGAGGAAGCTCAGGCTCGTCTCGCCGAGGATCATGCTCGGGATGGCCAGCGACAGCGACGCGATGATGTGGCTGGCGAACGACGGGATCATGTGCCGGAAGATGATCGACAGCCGCCCCACGCCGTCCAGCCGGGCGGCCATGACGAAGTCCTCCTCGCGCAGCGACAGGAAGCGCCCGCGCACGTCCCGCGCCAGCCCGGTCCACCCGATCAGCGACAGGATCACCGTGATGGCGAAATACCTGGTCAGCGGCCCCCAGTCGGTGGGGAGCGCGGCCGAGAGCGCCATCCAGAGCGGCAGTGTCGGGATCGCGATGAGGAACTCGATGACCCGCTGGACGACGTTGTCCACGCCGCCCCCGAAATATCCGGATATGCCGCCTATGAGCATGCCGAGTAAGAAGCTGGCCGCCACCCCCACCAGCCCGATCGACAGCGACACCCGGGCCCCGTGGATGAGCCTGGACAGCAGGTCGCGCCCGTTCTGGTCGGAGCCCAGCAGGAAGGCCGGCTCGCCCTTGGTGACCGGGCCGATCAGGTGGAGGTCCGACGGGATCAGGCCCAGCAGTTCGTACTCGTCGCCGTGCACGAACAGCCCGACGTCGATCCGCCGGCCGGGGTCCTCGGTGTAGCGCTGCTCGTACGTCTTGGGGTCGCGCTCGGTGCGGTAGCCGTGCACGTACAGGCCGAGATCGCCCGAGAAGCGCAGCACCTGCGGCGGCGCGTACGTCATCGAGGTGTTCGCGGTCGAGCTGGACATCGGCGCGAAGAACTCCGCGAAGATCGCCGCGAAATACACCGGGACCAGGATGGCCATGCCGGCCAGCGCGAGCCGGTGCCTGCGGAACTGCCGCCACATCAGCCGCCACTGCGGCAGCGTTCCCACTTCCTTGGTGGGTTGCCTGAGGAACATGCTGCGCTACTCTCTCTTGGCTACTCGCTCTTGAGCCTTTTACGGATTCGCGGGTCCCACCACGCCAGCGCCAGGTCGCTCACCACGGTTCCGATCACGGTCAGCGTGCTGAGGATCATGATGAAGCTGCCGACCAGGTACATGTCCTGGTTCATGACGCCGTTGAGCAGCAGCGGGCCGCCGGTCGGCAGGCTCATGACCACCGACACGATCGTCTCGCCGCCGATCAGGCCGGGCAGCAGCCAGCCGACCGTGCTGAAGAACGGGCTGAGCGACATCCGCACCGGGTACTTCAGCAGCAGCTTCCACTCCGGCAGGCCCTTGGCCCTGGCGGTGTGCACGTACGGGCGGTAGAGCTCGTCCAGCAGGTTCGCCCGGGTGACCCGGATCATGCCGGCGGTGCCCGACACGCCGATCACCACGATCGGCACCCACAGGTGGCCGAGCAGGTCGAGGACCTTGCCCAGGTTCCAGGCGGCGTCCTGGAACTCGGGGGAGAACAGGCCGCCGACGCTCTGGCCGAAGAAGCGGAAGCCGACGTACATGAGGATCAGCGCCAGCATGAACTCCGGCACCGCCATGCCGATGAACCCCAGGAACGAGAAGCCGTAGTCGCCCCACGAGTACTGCTTGACCGCGCTGTAGATGCCGATCGGGAACGCGATCGCCCAGACCATGAGCAGCGAGCTGATCGACAGCACCGCCGACAGCGCGACCCGTTCGCCGATGAGCGTGGAGACCGCCTGGTTCCAGGCAAACGATTGACCAAAATCGCCGTGCAGGAGGATCGCCGTGATCCAGCGCCAGTACTGCAGCAGGAGCGGGTCGTCGAGGCCGTACCGGTGCCTGAGGTTGGCGATCTCCGCAGGGGTGAGGCCCTCGCCGCCGGCCTGCGCGTTGGCCACGAGCGTCGAGACGTAGTCGCCCGGCGGCAGGTTGATGATGACGAACGTGACGATCGAGATCGCCCAGAGCGTCACCACCACGTACACCAGGCGGCGGCCGAAGTAGCCCAGCACGTCGGCTCCTCAGAGCGAGTACTGCTCGGGCTGGGTCGGCCCGGGGCTGGTGAGTGCGTTGGCCATCGAGTCGGGCACGTTCTTGAAGCTGTTCGACACGATGCCGTACTCGTCCGGGTACGTGCTGATCCCGATCGCGTAGAACTGCTGCGCCGCGATCTCGATCACCTTCTTGGCGGACTCGATCGCCTTGGTGGTGTCGTACTCGGTGCGCATCTTGGTGAACGCCTCCAGCTGGTCGCGCACCTCCTTGGGCGGCTCGTCGCCGGCCTTGCCCTTGCTGCCGTACCACTGCGCCCAGCGGATGGCGTAGCGGGCGCTGCCGGAGTTGCTCGGCACGTAGTAGTGGTCGCCGCCGGTGCCCGTGATGATGTCGAAGTCGCTGCAGGTGTACGTCGAGGCCTGCGGCTGGTTCGCCATCGAGCGCTCGGTGAACAGCGTGCCCGCGACCGGGTCCACCCGCAGCCCGACCCCGACCGCCTCCCAGCCCTTCTTCACGAACTCCAGCGCCTCGGTGTGGTGCGGGAACTCGGTGCTGGCCATGACCGTGACGATCAGCGGCCTGCCGTCGGGGCCCAGGCGCTTGCCGTCGGCGTCCTTCCTGGTCAGCCCGGCCTTGTCGAGGTGCTCGTTCGCCTTCGCCGCGTCGAACTCGGTGTACTGCTTGGCGAACGCCTCGTCGTAGACCACGTTCCGCTTGGACGGGGCGCCCTGCCACGGCTCGCCCTGGCCCGCGTACACGCCGTCGATGATCTCCTTGCGGTTGATCGCGTACGACAGCCCGATCCGGAAGTCCTTGTTCTGGAACAGCTTGCGCAGCTCGTCGTCCGCGATCGTCTGGTTGAACTGGATGATCATCGTGTTGCTGAGCCGGCTCGGCACGTCGAACAGCCGGTACTTGCCCTTGGCGGAGTTCTGGGAGACCAGCGGCTTGTTCTCCGGCGTGTTGAAGTTGCGCAGCTGCATGCCGATCTCGCCGTTCATGATCTTCAGCAGCTCGACCTGGACGTCTCCCAGCACCTCCGCCCGGTACCGGTCGATGTACGGGAGCTGGCGACCCTGCTGGTCGACCTTCCAGTAGTACGGGTTGCGCTCGGCCACCAGCGCCGTGCCCTTGCCGATCGGGTTGCTCACCTTCCAGGCGTGCAACGTGGGCTGGTCGGGGTTGTGCCACGGGTCCTGCTTCAGCATGAACAGCTGCGTCCAGTCCTCAAGCTGCTGGTCCTTCGCCAGCTGGTCGGCGTTCGGGGTGTACTTCTTGTGGAACTGCTTGAGGTAGTGCTTGGGCAGCAGGAATCCGCTCAGGCCGGGCCGCTCGAACGTCGCGACCGCGATCTGGAAGAGGAGGCCCGCCTTCGGCTCCTTGTAGACGTAGCGGACGGTCCGGTCGTCGACCTTCTCGACCTTCACCCGCTCGGTGGTGCTGCCGTTCTCCAGGAAGAGGTCGTAGATGCCGGTGGTGTGCAGGTCGTGGTACGTGGCCACGTCCTCGAAGGCGAACATCAGGTCGTCGGCGGTGCACGGCTGGCCGTCCGACCACTTGAGGCCCTCGCGGAGGCGGAAGACGTATTCCCGGCCGTCGTTCCTGACCTCGAACTCCGCCACGTTGGCCACGATGTCGTCGAGCCCCTTCTGGCCGTTCGTGCCGGGCTTGAGCCTGACCAGCGGCTCGTACCCGAGGGTGTTGATCAGCCAGTCGATGTCGTCGTCGCCGACGATGGCCGAGGCCCAGGTGCCGCCGTACGTGCCCGGCTCCTTCAGCGGCGTGACGACGAGGGGGTTCTTCGGCAGGCGCTGCTCCAGCGGCGGCAGCTTGCCGCTCTTGACCAGCTGCGCCAGCGCCGGGGACTCCTTGGCGGACATGTCGGCGGCCTGGGCGGCCCCGCCCGTGTCGGGGCTGGTGTCGAGGAAGCTGCAGCCGGTGGCGGTGGTCAGCAGGAGAAGGCCGCCGCCGCGGAGGAGGTTCCTCCTCGTGAACGGTTGGTGGGTCATGGGGGTGCTCCAGTTCTAACGATTGACCTGCACCAGGCTGAACCTGGCCGTGGTGTAGGCGTGGACGGCGTTAGCCTCCTGGTTGCCGTCGACCGCGAGGCCGATGTAGAACCGGCCGGTCCGCATCACGATGCGCTCGTAGCCGATGCGGTCCCAGTTCAGCGAGTTGGACGACAGGAAGGCCTCGAACTCGTTGTCCCCGGTCAGCAGGCTCCGGCAGACCAGGCGCAGCCAGTACGGCTTCTTCGGGTTCAGCGGGTCCTCGCCGGCGGCCGGCCAGATGCCGACGCTGGGCTGCTTGCCGTTCGAGGCGACCCTGACGGCCTTGGCGCGCATGCCGGCACCGTCGTCACCGCTCGCGGACAAACCGATGCCGGCCAGCATGAACGGTGAGTTCGGCGCGAGGTCCTGACGCACCATGATGCCCGCGACGGCGTCGACGTGCCCCATGCTGATGCTGTCCACCCGGGCGGTGATCTCGAGGACCTCGCCCCGTCTGCTGAACCCGACGGCCTGATAGGCGAAGTGGAAGGAGTCCTTCCAGCCGGCGATCTTCCCGGATCCCTTCAGCGTGAACACGCCGTCCTTCAGCGCCGTGCTCCCGGGGATGGCCACCTCGCCGATGTCCTTCGCCGTCCATGGCTTGTGGGTCATGGTGCGGGTGACGTGGATCGGCACCAGGGACGAGGTGGTCGCCGACCCGGTGCTGTCGGTCGCGCGCGCCGTCAGGGCGTAGGTGCCGTCGGTCGCGTCCGCCCAGGTCGCCTGGTACGGCGCCGCGGTGGCCTCGCCGATCTTCTTGTCGCCGTGGAAGAACTCGACCTTGGCGATGGACGCGCCGTCGAGGGCCTTGGCGTCGGCCTGGACGACGATGGACTGCTGGTCCGTGGCCGCCGCGAACACCTGGTCGATCTTGGGGGAGAGAATCGCCACCTCGGGGTTGCGGGCCCCGGCTCGCTGGATGGAGTTCAGGTAGCGCTCCAGGTTCGTGTACCCGCTGCCGTCCACCGTCCTGGCGTCGTCGGCGCTCTCCGGGTTCAGCCCCTGGGCGATCTCCCACTCGTCCGGCATGCCGTCGTGGTCGCTGTCGGCGGGAGCGGGCGCCTCGGGCGGCGACGGCAGCCAGCCACCCACGTCCTTCTGGGAGTTGATGTGGCGCCCCGTGCCGGTGCGCGCCTCGTTGACCAGCCGGGCGTCGATGGCGTCCCGCCGCGGCAGGATGGCTCCGGCCTGCTCCAGGACCGTCGCGAACGCCTGCTGCGCGGGCTGCTCCGTGATGCCGTTCTCGAACTCCACCGGTCTGGGCCGCAGCGTGATGCCGCCGGTCGGGTAGGTGATGCCGAGCGTGTTGTCGGCCGTGAGGTCGGCGTGGCCCTCGACCGTGTTGCCGCTGACGTGCCACTCGCCGAACCGGCCGGGGGCCACGATCGTCCTGGCGATCGGGAGCAGCGTGTTGGGGCCGGGCTTGTAGTAGTTGCCGATGATGTTGATGCCGTTGGCCCATTCGCCGCCGTAGCAGGACGTGATCCCGGGGTTGTAGATCACGTTGTTGCGGTGGTCCACCATCAGGCTCATGCCCTCGGTGAAACTGAAGCGCGGGTTGCGGCCGTTCTCGTGGATGAGCAGGTTGTGGTGGTAGGTGATGGTGTCGCCGCCCCACAGGCCGCCCATGCCGTGCCGGCCCTTGGGGTGCACCGAGTTCACCAGGCCCTCGGAGATGATGCACCACTGGACGGTCACGTTGGTGTTGCCGTAGACGGAGAAGCACTCGTCCACGCCCCAGCTGAAGGAGCAGTGGTCGATGATGATGTCCCGCACGCCACGGGCGCCGAAGGTGTCGATGGCGGTGCCGAGTTCGTCGCCGCCGCGGAAGCGCAGATGGCGCAGGATGATGTTGCTGCCCTTGATCTGCGTCTCGTTGCCGATGACGGTGATGCCGTGACCGGGGGCGGTCTGGCCGGCGATGGTGAGGTTGGAGCCGGTGATGTCCAGCCCGCCCTTGATCTTGATGTTGCCGGACACCCGGAAGACGACCGTCCCGTCGGACTTCGCCACCGCCTCACGTAATGATCCCGGGCCGTCGTCGTCGAGGGTGGTCACCTCGTACACGGCACCGCCCCGGCCGCCGGTGGTGTACATCCCGGCCCCCTCGGCGCCGGGGAAGGCGGGCACACCCTTCGCCTTCACCTTCGGCGCGATGGTGGGCGTGGGGCTCGGGCTCGGGCTGGGCGTTGCCGCCACGTTGTCCGCCCATGCCACGGCGGGCGGGACCAATGCCGCGGACCGCACGAAATCCCGGCGACTGAATTCTGATTGCTGGCGATCGAAGCCAAGGGCCTCGGTCATGCGTAACGCTCTCTTTCCGCCCGAATAGACAGGGCTGTGCCGTCTTTTGGCACGACTCCGGACCACGCTGCCGTTAGGTGAGAATTTTTATTCAGCCATGAATAGAGTGGATTCATCACATCGTGAACGACACTGTTGTGACTGTCAAGAGCGCTTTCCAACCCAGCAGGCTCCCGCGTCAACCTCGCGCCCCGGGCGCGACGCGGGACGGCGCGGCTCGGCGCAACACGCACAAGAGCACCCCCGACGGCGCACCGTACGCCCTGGCCGTCCCGGTGAGGCGGAGGTCAGTCCTTCAGAAGTTGCTCGGCCACGCCCACATCCGTGATGAGCGTGTTCACCCACCCCCCGCGCAGCGCCGCCCGGATGGCCGCCGTCTTCCGGCGACCCCCCGCGATGGCGATCCGCCGGGGCACCCGGAGCAGGTCGGCGGCCGAGATGCCGAGGATGCGCTCCTCCAGCGGCGAGGCGATCAGCCGCCCCTCGGCGTCGAAGAAGCGCAGGCAGGCGTCCCCCACCGCCCCCAGCTCCCGCAGCGTCTCGAAGTCCTCCTCCGAGATGGCGTTGCCGCTGTCACGCAGCAGCGGCGACGGGTCCAGACTCCCGATCCCCACCAGCACCGTGGTCAGCCGCGACCAGGCGTCCACCACCTGCCGTACGACGTGATCGTCGGAAAGCGCCTGCCGCGCCGCCGCGGACCCGACCAGGCCGGGCGCGGGCAGGAAGACCGGCTCGGCGCCCGTGAGGTCGGCCAGGTGGGCGGCCAGGCGGGTGGCCTGGACCTGGGCGGAGCCCTTGCCCACCCCGCCGATGAGCTGGACGACCTCCTCCGCCACCTGCACCGGGCGGCGCTGCATGGCCTCCACCGTGGCCAGCAGGCTCTCGCTCCAGGACGAGATGCCCAGGTGCTCGCCGCCGATCAGGGTGGCGTCCAGGTACGTGGCGCCGGCCGAGCCCAGTGCGGTCACCACGTCGTGGTTGTCGCCGGTGGCGTCCACGACGATGATCTGCTCCACGCCGTACTTGCGCTCGAGGTCCTCCTCCAGCAGTGCGTGCACACCGCTGGGCACCACGACCACCGTGCGTACGATGCCGATCTCCGCGGCCTCCTTGAGCAGCCGCGACACCCGCGGCTGCGAGATGCGCAGCTGCGCGGCGATCTGCGGCTGGCGCACCCCGTGCTCGTGGTAGAGGCGGGCGACCCGCACCAGGAGCCGCATGCGCTCCGACTCCTGGCCGAGCCTGCGACCGCCGAACCTCATGGGCTCGCCGCCGGAGCGGCCCTTCTCGAACTGACTGTCAGCTCCCACGATCGCTGGCCTCCGCTTCGGCTTCGCCGCTCATGCTGGTCCGGTGGCGAGCCCGGGCCACTGCCGAGTGCCATTCTGCTAGGCCGCGGCGACGCTCGCACCATCCCGCCGACGTCTCCGGCCGCCGCACGGCCCACCGAGCCCTCCCGCCGCCTAACGCCGGGCGAAGGCCTGCAGCTTCGCGAAGAAGTCCTCGAAGATGAACCGCGCGTCGATCGAGTCGTACGTACGGATCGCCCGGTTGTCGGCGGAGAAGTCGTACGATCCGTCGTGGCGGAAGTTCGGGGCGGGGCGCTCCACCCACGTGCCGCAGTCGGGGTGGAGCATCAGCCCGATCGCGGGGGAGTCGCCGAGCGCGCGGAACTCGATCGACCCGCTGTGCTGCTCGTTCCACTCGACGAGCTGGCGCACGAGGTAGTCGCCGAGCTCGCCGTACGGTGCGACCTTCGCGTCGAGCTCGGCGTAGCCGACCGCCGTCATCCGGTACGTCGGCGCCGGGACCTGCCAGACCTTGAGCGCCGAGGAGAACACGACGTTCGCCGCCACGATGTCGTTGGACAGGTTGAACTCCGGCCGGCCGCCCTGGCCGCCGCGCCCGTCGTACCCGTTGCCGCCGATCCAGATCACGGTCACGTCGCGTTCGGCGATGCGCGGTTCGAGGAGCAGGGCGCAGGCCATGTCGGTCAGGGGGCCGAGGAAGGCCACGTACAGCGGCTCGGGGGCGTCCCGCATGGCCTCCTCGATGATCAGGTCCGCGCCCGGCGACGGGACGGGGGTGACCACGTCGGGCAGCGCGTACGGGGCGCCGTCCTCGACCCTGACCGTGCCGTCGAGCTTCATCAACCGCAGCAACAGGTCGATTTCCGCGCGGCTTTCCTCCAGGCTCGACCGGGTGCGGCGGTTTCCGAAATGCGCGGCGATCAGGCCGCGAATATCGAGGCTCGGGGACAGCAGGGCGTGCACGATGGCGAATTGGTCGTCCGCCTCGTTTTTGGCGTCGGTGTTGACGATCACTCTGCGCCGGTGGGAAAAGGTACGGCCCGCCATGCACACCCTTCCATCGAGCTTGAATATCCATTCAAGCAAGTATCTATATTCTGATATTATGTTGTGACATTTGTGGTGTCAAGGTCCCACAGGATGACGGACAGCGCGTGCGGCGAGATGGTGTGGTCGTCGTGCGTGGCGTCCTCAAGGAGATCCCACCGCCCCCGCTCGGGCCGCCCCCCGGCGAGCAGCGCCACCCGGTCGCGCACCGGGGCGTGGTAGACCCGGTGGCCGACCCCGTTGAAGCAGCACTCGTCGAACCGGTTGAGGATCTGCAGCTGCCCGCGCCCCGGCCCCACCGACGCCAGCACGTACATGTCGAGGAAGTCGTCGGAGGTGGCCGCGTAGAAGCCGGGCAGCGCCTCCTTGGTCTGCTCCCAGTCGCCGGTCGTGGGGCGCGGCTTGGGCGAGGCGGGACGCAGGAAGAACGGCAGCGACCCGGCCGTGGGATAGCTGCGGGTGACGCGCGGGTCCAGCGCCGAGAACACCGTCGTCGTCCAGCCGCCGCCCGACAGGCCGATCATCTCGACGGAGGCCGGCCGGTACGTGGCCTGCGCGTGGTTGAGGGTGACCGTGAGCGGTTCGAGGAAGAAGGTCAGGGCGGAGAACTCGGCGCTCTCCCAGGGCGGGAGCTCGCGGTGGGAGGGGTTCGGCAGCAGCTTCGCCGGGTCGTCGGGGTCGGCGATCTGCTGCTGGTTCCAGTGCTGGAACGGCATCGCGTACGCCATCACCCGGTAACCGCGATCGAGCAGGGCCTGGACCGTGCGGAGCATGGTGTCGAACGGCTCGCCGTGGCCGTTGTGGTAGAGCGCGAGGCGCCGGTTCCACGCGCGGCGCGGGACGATGTCGTACACCTTGGCCGACACCTGGTAGCGCAGCGGCACCGTCAGCCGGTCGATCCTGCGGACGCCGGTCAGGGAGGCGAAGTCGGGGGCCGGCACGCCGCTCTCGACGGTGGGGAGCGTCTTGGGCCGGCCCGCGCCCTTCCAGATGTAGTCGACCATGCGCTCGCGTTTCGCGGCGAGGTCGGCGGCCGACGCGATGCCGATCAGCGGCTCGATGTCGACGCCCGCGACGGCGGCCGGCAGCGTCTTGTACTCGGGGCCGAACCGGGCCGCCACCTCCTGATTGACGGGCGCCACCGGCCGCGCCGCTCCCTTGTCCCCGTGGAACCCCACGTCCGCCGCATCGGTACGGCTCGCCGCCTCCGCCGGACCCGCGACGGCGGCCGCCCCGATGCCGCCCAGCACTCCGCCCAGAAGGGCACGCCTGCTCGCCAACCTGTCCATGCCGTCCATTCCTTTCGCTACGTCAAACCCGTGATCTCAACGCGGCGACCTGGGATTCCAGCCGCCCAGGACGTACGCGGGGTCGCTCCATCGCTCCGCCTCGGCGGTCGTCAACTGGCGGGAGCAGGGCAACCGCTGGGCGGTGTCGATCGCGCGACCGGTGGTGAGGTCGGTGCTGCCGTACTCCCAGAAGGAGAGGTTCTGCGCCTGCGCGCAGTCGTTCGGGTCGATGGCCCAGCCGGCGGGGGCGATGTGCCCGTCCATCCTGGTGTCGATGAACACCGCCTGGCTGTGCGTGAAGCGCCACACGGCGCTGCGGCTCAGCACCACCGAGCCGTCCGGCACGCCGGGGGCGCGCGTCAGCCTCGTGCGGACGAACACGGCGCCTGGCCTGGTCGCGTCGTTGCGGCTCTGCGAGATGTAGCCGGCGTCCGTCGACTCCAGCACCGAGTCCTGGATGAACACCGTGCCGGTGCCCCACACGAAGTCGGTGTCGCCGCTGATCCGGCTGCCGGTGACGAACCCCTTGCCCTGCAGGCGCAGGGTGTCCTGGTGGCTGCGCAGGTCGACGCGTTCGAGTGCGATCCGCTCGTTGTTGCCCCGGAACGCCTCCGCCTGCGAGCCGCCGTCGGGGGTCGTGTTGTGCAGCGTGAGGTTCTGAATCCGGAAGTCCGCCGCGTCCACCCCGAACATGGCCCGCCAGCAGTTGTGCAGGTCCGAGGTCTCCAGGACGCGGCGCGGGCACACGTCGGCGGGGCCGCCCTGGCGCAGCGCGGCGTCGCCGTTGCGCAGGTCGTTGTTGGCGTACCGGATCACGGTCCGGCCCGCGCCCGCCCCGCGCACGGTGATGTGGGGCCGGTCCTCGCGCACGTAGACGATCTCGGTGTAGACGCCCGGCCGGACGTCGATGGTCACGGGCGAGCGATTGCCGACGGGCACGGCGTCGACGGCGCCCTGCACGGTGCAGAAGTCCCCGGTCCCGGCCCCGGAGACCGTCAGGTGCCGGGTCCGAACGCCCTGCTTGCGGGTTTTGAACTCCCACCTTCCGGGTTCCGGCACGCCGCCGAACCCCGTGAACACGCCGGGGTCGACGGTGACGTAGTACTCCTGCCCGTACTCGAGCCGCCGGTGCAGGTACACGCTGGCCGTGTTGCCGTCGATCATGACTGATTCGTACGAGAAGTCGTGCGGCAGTCCCGTGTCGGAGACGGCGGCGCCGATGTTCTTCTTGTCGGCTCCGGCCGTGGCGGCTTCGATCCGGTCGGCCAGCGTGCCGTCGGCCCGGCGCACCTCGATCGCCCCGGAGGAGCCCAGCGTCGGGGGCGCCGGGAAGGTGATCTTCAGGGGTGCGTCGACGCAGGTCGCCCTCGCGCGCCCCGGCACCGAGAACCGCACCCCCTCCCCGCCGTCCATGGCAGGGGCGGTGGGCGGCGTGGTCGCGCCGGCGAGGGGTGCGGGGGCGGGGGACAGGGCGATCGCTGCGGCGACGAGCGCGGTGATCGGGGCCTTCACATTCACCTCTCAAAGAGCGAATGGATAGTTGGCTTTGAATATATATGTAGACGGCTCGACAAGATCGGTCAAGGGCAGGAGGTCTTGTCGGTTGGCGGGGGTTCGTGGCATGCTGGGCGGCCATCGCGGATGTGACACGTGTAGACTCGGCGCTTGACCTGGTCAGCGGCCGGAGGGCTTGAAGGAGCGAAGCCATGAAGAAGAGCCTGGCCCTGGTGAGCCTCTTGGCCGTGCTGGCCGCCGGGTGCGGATCTGGTGGCGGCGGGGGAGATTCGGCGTCGAAGACGCTGCGGTTCGTCGGTCCCGAGGATCCCAAGACGTTCCAGCCGGTCATCGACGGGTTCCAGGCCAGGAACCCCGGCGTCAAGGTCGCGTACACGCAGATCCCCTTCGACCAGCTCAACAGCACCCTGCAGCAGCGGCTGGCCGCCAAGGACGACACGATCGACGTCTACACCGTCGACCAGCCGCGCGTCGCGGCGCTGGCCACCCGGGGCTTCCTGGCCGACCTGAGCGACTGGAAGGACCGCGTCAAGCAGGCGGCCCTGCCCGCCCAGTACGAGGTCAACGAGCACAACGGCAAGCTCTGGTCCGTCCCCGTCTGGACCTCCGACCAGTTCCTCTTCTACAACAAGACCCTGCTGAAGAAGGCCGGGATCACCCCGCCGCCGAGCGACCCCGCCAAGCGCTGGACGTGGGAGCAGACGATCGAGGCGGGCAAGAAGGCCCAGGCCGAGGGCGGCGCCCAGTGGGCGTTCATCCCCGAGCAGATCGAGCAGTACTACCAGCTGCAGAGCCTGGCCGAGTCGCTCGGCGGCGGCTCCGGGATCACCGGGCCCGACATGCTCACGCCCGACCTGACCACCGACGGCTGGGTGAAGGCGATGACCTGGTACCGCGACCTGTTCGCGAACAAGCTGGCGCCGCGCGGGGTCGGCTCGTTCCAGACCTCGCCGCTGTTCACCGAGGGCAAGGTGGCCTTCTTCGCGGGCGGCCCGTGGGACGTGGGCGTCTTCTCGGCGGCCAAGGACCTCGACTGGGGCGTGGCGCCGTACCCCTACTTCGCGGGCGGCAAGCAGGTGACGCCGACCGGCTCGTGGTCCTGGGGCATCAACCCGGCCTCGGAGAACCAGCAGCTCGCGCGCAAGTTCCTCGAGTACGGCGCGCTCGACCCCGAGGGCAACCTGCTGACCACCAAGGCCACCACGATCATCCCGTCGAACCGGGCCGCCTTCGAGAAGTACGTGCCCACCCTCGACGCGCTGGGCGGTGACAAGAGCAAGGGGGTCGGCGAGATCCTCAAATACGACGCCGACCACACGGCGGTCGCGCGGCCCAGGTCGGTGGGGTACATCCAGTTCGAGGACATCATGACCAAGGCGTTCGCCGACATCAGGAACGGCGCCGAGCCCAAGCCCCGGCTCGAACAGGCCACGCAGGAGATCAAGACGGCCTGGGCCCAGCTGCGATGAGCGGCCGGTCGCGGACCGGGGTCGGGCGGCCGGTGCTGGTGTCGCTGGCGTTCCTGGCGCCCGCCCTGGTCGCGCTCCTCGTCCTCCGGCTGATCCCCGCCGCGATGGCGTTCGCCAGCAGCCTGAGCCACACCAGCCTGGTCAGCGGCGAGACCGCGTTCGTCGGCCTGGGCAACTACGCCACCCTCTTCGCCGACCCGACGTTCCTGCAGAGCGTCCGCGTCACGCTCGTGTTCAGCCTGATCGTCAACCCGCTGCAGATCGCCGCCGCCCTCGCCCTCGCGGTCCTGTTCACCCGCCGCTTCGCGGGCGTGCGGTTCCTGCGGGTGCTGGTGATCCTGCCGATCGCGGTGCCCCCGGCGGTCTCGGCGGCCATCTGGAGCGTCGCCTACCGGCCCGACGGCCTGCTCAACTCGGTGCTGAGCGTGCTGGGTGTCTCGCCGCAGCCGTTCCTCACCTCGCCGGGCCAGGCCCTGTGGTCGCTGATCGTGCTGCTGTCGTGGATCGGCGTCGGCTACTGGATGATGTTCCTCATCGCCGGGCTCCAGGACATCCCTGCCTCCCTGTACGAGGCCGCCGCGATCGACGGGGCGTCGGCCTGGGCGCGCTTCTGGCATGTCACGCTGCCGCTGCTGCGCAGGCCGCTCGCGTTCGTGCTGGTGGCGGACACCGTCTCGAACTTCCTCGTCTTCGCTCCGGTGCAGATGCTGACCAACGGTGGCCCGCAGGGCTCCACCAACGTCACCATGTTCGACATCTTCACCCGCGCCTACTCCGTGGGTGACCTGAACCTCGCCCAGGCCGAGGTGATGCTGCTGGTGCTGCTCGTCCTGGCCGTGGTGATCGTGCAGTTCCGGCTGCTGCGGGGGAGGGACTGACCACGGTGTCCAGACGCCTGTACGCCCTGCTGGGCACGATCGTCGGCCTGGCCTTCGCGCTGCCCCTGCTCTGGGCCCTGTCCAGCTCGCTGCGCGGCGGCTCGGAGATCTTCCGGCACATCTCGCGACTGTCGTGGGAGACGTTCGTACCGGCCGACCCCACGCTCGGCAACTACGCGAGCCTGGTCACCGGCGACTTCGGCCGCGCGATACTCAACTCCCTGCTCGTGGCGCTGGTCACCGTGGCCGCGGGCCTGCTGATCTCGGCGGCGGCGGCGTTCGGGCTGTCGGCGGTGCGGTTCAGGGGCCAGGGGGCGCTGTTCGCGATCGTGGTGCTCAGTTTCCTCATCCCGTTCGACGCGATCGCGATCCCGCTCGCCACGCTGTTCCGCGACTGGGACCTGACGAACACCTACGCCGGGCTAATCCTCCCGGGCCTGGGCCACGGCCTGGCCATCTTCCTGCTGCGCCAGTTCTTCCTGGCCATCCCCAAGGACCTGGTGGAGGCGGCGCGCATCGACGGGCTCGGCTGGTTCGGCGTGTTCGCCCGGATCTACCTGCCGCTCTCGCGTCCCGCCCTGGTGAGCGCGGGCCTGACGCTGTTCATCTTCCAGTGGCAGTCGTACGTCTGGCCGCTGCTCATCGGCACCGACGCCGCACACCAGCTCGGCCCGATCGCCCTGGCCAACCTGCGCGGCCAGTTCACCATCGACTACGGCCAGCTGTTCGCGGGCTCGATCGTGCTGACGGTCATCCCGCTGCTGATCATCCTGCGCTTCCAGCGCCACTTCACGCAGTCCATCGCCACCACGGGCCTCAAATAGCCTCCGAGAAGGGTCTTCATGAGTTCTCCGACCATGCGCGTCGTCTTCGACACCGACATCGGCTCCGACGTGGACGACGCTCTGGCGCTCGCCGTCCTGCTCGGCTCGCCCGAGGTCGACCTGCTCGGCTGCACGACCGTCTACGGTGACACGCTGCTGCGGGCGCGCCTGGCCAAGCGGCTCGTACGCCTCGCGAACCGCTCCCTGACCGTCATCCCGGGGGCGGCCCGGACCCTGACGGACCGGCCCGTCTGGTGGGCGGGCCACGAGGGCAGGCTCTTCACCGACCTGGAGACCGAGGCGGTGGAGCCCGGGGACGCGGCGGCGTACCTGGTGGACCGGGTGAGCCGGGCGCCGGGCCAGGTGGACGTGGTGGCGGTGGGGCCCCTCACCAACATCGCCAACGCCCTGACGGCGTCCCCGTCGTTCGCCAGGGACGTCCGGCACCTGTGGATCATGGGAGGCCGCTTCGACGACCCCGAGCCCGAGCACAACCTGCGCTGCGATCCGGAGGCGGCGGCCGTCGTCTTCGGCTCGGGGGTGCCCATCACGGTGACCGGCCTGGAGATCACCACCACGGTCCGGATGGACGAGGCCGACGTGGCCGCCATCGCGGGGGCCGGGGCGCTGGGGGAGGCGCTGAAGGCGGAGATCGAGCAGTGGTGGCGGTTCTGGAACGAGGAGTGGAACAGCCCGCACGACCCGATCACGGTGCTGAGCATGCTGGTGCCCGGCCTGTTCACCTTCAGCCCGGAGGGGCGGGTGGAGGTGGGGGCGGACGGCTCCAGCACGTTCGTGCCCGGGGGAGGCCGGACCCGGGTCACCGTCTCGGGCTCGCCGGAGCCCATCGCCCGGGACATCGTCCGCCGGATCGTGGCCGCGCAGGCCTGAACGTCGCTACGACAGCCGGCAGGTTGTCTCCTGCGAATACGCGTACTGAGGCTGCTCGGCGACCGCATTGCGGCCCTGGTACTTGAACTGGCACACCGACGTCGCCGTGATGTTCTTGCTCGTCATGCCGAAGCACGACAGGTTGTCCCAGTTGCCGGCGGCCATGCTGTAGCCCTCCGCCTTGCAGTATTCGTGGGCGTCGTTGAAGGTGATCGAGCCCTGGGCGGGCTGCGGCGGGCCGCTGCTCGGGGGCGGTGTGGTCTTGGTCGGCTTGGTCGTGGGCCTGCGGGTCGGCTTCTTGGTCGGTTTCCGGGTGGGCTCGACGACCGAGGCCTTCGTGCGCCGCGGCGTGTGGGTCTGTGTGGGCGTGCCCCGTGAGACGGTGCTCGGGCTGGGCACGGCCTCGGCCGACAACTTCCGCTCGGTGGCCGCCGGGACGGGCGTGTCCTGGGCGAGCGGCGTCTCAGGGGTGTTCGTGGACGGCGAGGGCACAGAGGACACAGAGGGCACGGACACGGGCACCGACGCCGCCGAGGTCGTCCCCGGCGCCCTGTCGCCGGACGCGACGGGCGCCAGCGCGAAATAGCCGGCCACGGCGGCGACGAGCAGGGTCGCGCCCGCCGTACCCATGATCAGGCCGCGCCGCCGGTTGCTCGCAGCCTGCTTGCTCGCATTCTGCTTGCTCGCATTCTGCGCGGCGGCGGGCCTTCCCGGGCGGGTGATCGGAACGGTGTTCCAGACGGGGGACGGAAGCGCGCGCAGGCGTTCGATCACCTGGGCGGCGGTGGGCCGCCGGTCCGGGGCCTTGGACAGGCACTCCTCCAGTAGCCCCCGCAGCGGCCCCTGGAGCCCGCCCAGGTCCGGCTCGCCGTGCAGGATCGCGTGCAGGACGCCGGGGATCGAGTCGCCGGTGAAGGCATGCTCCCCGGTGGCCGCGTAGACCATGGTCGCGGCCCAGGCGAACAGGTCGCCGGCGGGCCCGACGCCGCCGCCGGAGATCTGCTCGGGCGCCATGTAGGCGGGGCTGCCGATGGCCTGGCTGCTGACGACCGACTGGCTGAGGTCCAGCGCCCGCGCGATGCCGAAGTCGATGACGACCGGGCCCTCGGGCCCGAGCAGCACGTTGCCGGGCTTGAAGTCGCGGTGCACCACCCCCGCCTCGTGGATGGCCATCAGGGCGGTCGCGGTGTTGATCGCCAGCCGCTGCAGCGCGGCCGCCCCGCGCGGCCCGTTGTCCCGTACGGCGGCGTGCAGCGACGGACCGTCGACGAACTCGCTGACGATGTACGGCCTGCTCCCGAGGAACCCGCAGTCGAGCATCTGGGCCGTGCAGAAGAGCGCCACCCGCCGGGCGGTCTCCACCTCCAGCAGGAAACGTTTCTGCTCCCGCTGGTCGGCCATCAGGTGCGGGTGTAAGAGCTTGACCGCCACGGGCACGCCGTCGTCGCCTCGCCCCACGTAGACGGTGCCCTGCCCGCCCACCCCGAGCCGCCCTTCCAGGCGGTAGGGCCCCACTGTCCTGGGGTCCTCGGCCAACAGGGCCAACACTTCGGCCACCAAGCCTCCAGCCGGTCAAATTGGCCAAGATCGTATCAGAGCGTTGCGTTGGGTAGTTAAGTGACGAGTCAGACGCCTGGGGCCCCTGGTGACCGGCTCGCCGGCGCGGTGAACCACAAAGTTTGCTCCATGGGCGAGGCCGATGTTGTCAATGATTCGGTACGAGGGTCCGATATGCACGATGACCAGGCATGTCGTCCAGGTGGTCGGCGCCCGTCATGGGCATAATGTTGGTTATATCGGCTCTTGGCGGCGTATGGTGACCAACTCGCCCGAGCCGATGCGAGGCATCGATGTCCACTGCCACGTCGCGCGTCTCGGCGCGAACGTACGCCGGCGGGCTGCCCGCGGAGGTGACCAGCTTCATCGGGCGTCGGCACGAAGTAGCGGCGGTCAAGCGCCTGCTGGCCGACGCCCGCATGGTGACGCTCACCGGTCCCGGCGGCGTCGGCAAGACCCGCATGGCCCTGCGCGTCGCCACCGACCTGCGCCGGGCCTTCCCCGACGGGGTCTGGCTGGTCGAACTCGCCGAACTGGACAACCCGGCACTGCTGCCGCAGGCCATGGTCGCCGCGCTGAAGATCCAGAGCCACGCCGCCCGGCCGCCCGTCCAGGTGCTCACCGAGCATCTGCGCCAACAGCGGGCGCTGGTCGTCCTGGACAACTGCGAGCACGTCCTCGACGAGTCCTGCCTGCTGGCCCAGGCGCTGCTGCGCTCCGCCCCCGAACTCCGCATCCTGGCCACCAGCCGGCAGCCGCTGGGGGTCGTCGGTGAGCAGGAGTTCCCCGTGCCGACGTTGCCGCTGCCGAGCGGCGACCCCCAGAACACCATGTCCGACGCGGTACAGCTCTTCGCCGAGCGGGCCACGGCCGTGCTGCCCGATTTCACCGTCACCGACGAGAACCAGGACGTGATCGAGCAGATCTGCCGCCGCCTGGACGGCCTGCCGCTCGGCATCGAGCTCGCCGTCGTGCGGCTGCGCGTGCTCTCGGTCCACCAGCTGCTCGACCGGCTGGACGATCTCTTCGGGCTGCTCAGCGCGGGTTCGAAGGCCACCGCGTCCCGCCACCGGACGCTCCGCGCCCTGATCGACTGGAGTCACGGGCTCTGCACCGAGCACGAGCGCCTGCTGTGGGCGAGCCTGTCGGTGTTCACCGGCAGCCTGGACCTGGAGGCGGCGGAAGAGATCTGCGCCGGGGCCGGCCTTCCCCACGACGAGATCCTCGATCTGATGATCGGCCTGGTGGAGAAGTCCGTCCTGATCCGGGAGGAGCACCCGTACGGGGTGCGGTTCCGGCTGCTGGACACGATCCGGCAGTACGGGCGTGAGCGCCTCGCCGCCTCCGGCCAGGAGCAGGAGCTGAAACGCCGGTATCGCGACTACTACCGGCGGCTCTCGCGCGAGGCGCAGGCGCAGCTGTTCGGCCCGGGGCAGGCCGAGCTGCTGACCCGGCTGCGCGCCGAGCATCCCAACCTGCGTACGGCCCTGGAGTACTGCCACGCCGAGCGCGCCGGGCTCTGCATCGACATGGCGAGCGACCTGCTCGACCACTGGATCACCAGCAGCCACCTGGGCGAAGGGCGCGACTGGCTCGAACAGGGGCTCGCGCAGGCCGCCGGCGGCTCCGAGGTCAGGGCCCGGGCGTTCTGGGCCTGCGGCTCGCTCGCGATCATCCAGGGCGACCAGACCTCGGCCATCGGGCTGCTGGCCAAGAGCAGGACGCTCGGCGAGCAACTCGGGCTGAAATCGGTGCTCGGCTACGTCGAGCTCTACTCCGGAATGGTCGCCATGCACGCGGGAGACACCGCGTCGGCCGTCAGATCCTTCGAGGAGGCGGTGACCCACCATCGCGCCGACGGCGACCCCGCGGGCGAGGTGCAGGCGCTGACCTGGCTCACCCTCGCGCACTCCTTCCTCGGCGACTCCGAACGCGCCGTCGCCGCCGCCGAGGAGGGCATCGCCATCTGCGACGCTCATGGCGAGAGCTGGCACCGGGCGTACACGACGGCGGCGCTCGGCATCGAGCTCTGGCGCCAGGGCGACCCGCGGCGCGCGACCACTCTGGAACACGAGAGCCTGCACGTCTTCCACGACCTGGACGACCCGGTCGGGGTCGGGCTCACCATCGAGGTGCTGGCCTGGATCGCCGCCTCGCAAGGGGAGTACGCGCGGGCCGGGGAGCTGCTGGGCGTGCTGCGCACCCTCTGGGAGGCGATCGGCGCGCCGCTGCTGGGATTCGGCCACCTCATCGGATATCACGACGAATGCTCGGCCCGTACGCGTTGCGACCTCGGCGAGCAGGCCTTCCAGGCGGCGGTCAAGCGCGGGGCCAGGCGCACCCCGGAACAGGTGCTCGCGTACGCACTCAAGCAGGAGGCGCCCGCTCGCTGCCGGTCCGGTGCGGCGGACCAGTACGCGCCGCTCACCCCGCGCGAGACGGAGATCGCCCGGCTCATCGCCCGGGGAATGAGGAACAAGCAGATCGCGGCGGCGCTGGTGATCGCTCAGCGCACGGTCGAAGGCCATATCGAGCATGTTCTGTGCAAACTCGGCTTCAACTCCAGGACCCAGATCGTCGGCTGGGTCGCCGAGCAGGCCCGCCGCACGGGCGAGCGGCCTCCCGGGGGCGAGTGAGCATGCCGGTGAAAGTCCGCAACCTCCCAGCCGCAGACCTGCGGCAGGGTGACTCTTGCGGTTTCGTCGGACGGCGGCACGAGATCTCCCAGGTCAGGAGGCTCCTGGCGCAGACCCGCCTGCTGACCCTGACCGGCGTGGGCGGAGTCGGCAAGACCCGGCTGGCGCGACGCGTCAGCGAGATCCTGCCGCAGCGGTACCGCGACGGGGTCCGGCTGGTGGAGCTGGCCACCATCGACGACGAGGACCTGCTGGCCCCCGCCGTGGCCGCCGCGCTGGGAATCCAGGACCGCACCCCGGACCTGGAAGCCCTGCTGATCGAGCACCTGGCGGACAAGCAACTGCTGCTGGTGCTGGACAACTGCGAGCATCTGCTCGGCGCCTGCGCCCGGCTGGTGCGGCAGCTCCTGCACGGCACCTCGCGGGTGCAGATCCTGGCCACCAGCCGCCAGTCGCTCGGGGTGTACGGCGAGCGGGTCCTCCCCGTGCCGTCGTTGCCGACCCCGCAGCCCGGCGACAGCACGCGCGACATCGCCCGGCGCGACGCCGTACGCCTCTTCGCGGAGCGGGCGGCGACGATCCGGCCCGGCTTCCTCGTCGACGCCGCCAACGCCCAGGCGGTCGCCCGGCTGGCCCGGCGCCTGGACGGGATCCCGCTGGCCATCGAGCTGGCGGCGGTACGGCTGCGGACGACGTCGGTGGAAGACCTCGTGAACGAGCTCGACAAGCGCCTGGAATTTCCGGCCGAGGTCAGCCCCGGCACGCTCGCCCGCCACCAGACCCTGCGGGCGACCATGGAGTGGAGTTTCGGGCTGTGCTCCTCCGGCGAGCGGCGGCTGTGGGAGCGGCTGTCGATGTTCCCGGGGGGTGTGGACGTGGAGACCGCCGAGGCCGTCTGCCCCGGGCAGGGGCTGGCCCGCGAGGACGTGCTGGATCTGATGATGGGGCTCGTCGACAAGTCCGTCCTGTGCGGGGCGGAGCCGCACCACGCCGGGGCCCGCCACCGCATGCTGGAGACCATCCGCGCGTACGGCCGCGAGCAGATGCCCGCGGCGGAGGCGGAGGCGCTGCGCGAGCGCTACATCGACCACTATCGCCGGCTGGCGGAGCGAGTGCGCGTGGACCAGGTGGAGCCGGACCAGCTCGATCGCATGCGGAAGCTGAAGTCTGAGCTTCCCAACGTGCGCGTCGCCCTCGACCTCTGCTTCGCCCGGCCCGCCGACGTACCCGCCGGTCTGGAGATCGCTTCCGAACTATGGGCCAACTGGCTCGTGGCCGGTGCTCTCAGCGAAGGCCGGCACTGGCTGAAACGCGGCCTCGCGATCGTGCCCCGATCGAGCGTCGCCAGGGCGATGGGCCTGTGGGCCGACGGGCTGCTCGCCTTCTACCAGGGCGATGCGGCGGCGGCCGGCGCGCGGGAGTGCCTGGAGCTCGCGCGGCGGCTGGGGGACGAGGGAGCGCTCGCGTTCGCTGTCCAGCTCTCCGGCGTCGCGGCATTGTCCGAGGGCGACGTCGAGGCCGGGCTCGCGCTCCTGGAGGAGGCCCGTGTCCGGCACTGGGCGAGAGGCGACGTCCACGCCGTGGGGGTCACCCTGTACGTCGCCGCCCTCTTCGCCGCCACGATGCGCCCGGACCGGGCCGCAGAGTACGGCGAGGAACTGGTGACGTTGTGCGAGAAGCGTAACGCGACGCTCTTCGGTGCGTACGCACTGTACGCGGTCGGCATGGCCCGCTGGGAGCAGGGTGACTTGCGGCAGACCGAGGCCAAGATGCGGGAGGTGGCCGCGTTCTGGGCCGCCGCGGACGACCGGTGGGGCCTTCCGCAGTCCCTGGAGGTCCTGGCGTGGACGGCCGGGGCACGTGGCCGGTACGAGCGCGCCGCCCGGCTGCTGGGCGCCGCCCATGTCCTGTGGGAGGCGGTGGCCGCCTCTCCGGCGCGGATGCGGTACCAGGCGAGATCGCACCAGGAGTGTGCCGAGCGGGCGCGTCGCGCGCTGGGGGCTCGGGCGTTCACGGCGGCTTTCCGCGACGGCACGCGGCTCGAGCTCTTCCAGGCGGTCGCGTACGCACTGGAAGAGCCGTGACGGACCGCACGCGACACGGCGACGCAGCGGCGCAGGCAGGCCGCGTACGGCAGGGCGATCAGCGGTGCAGGCGGGGCTCGGGACAGCCGCAGGAGCCGCGGGTGACCAGGTGAGCGGAGAAGATCTTGGTAACCGGCTCCACACCCTCAGACTCGATGGCACTCACCAGCGTCTCCGTCGCGTGCCGGGCCATCTCGTCGATGGGCTGGCTGATCGTCGAGAGCCCCGGCACCGTGTACGCGGCCTCCCGCGCCCCGTCGAACCCCACCACCGCCACGTCCCCGGGCACCCGCAGCCCGAGGTCGGCGGCGGCGCGCATCGCGCCGATGGCCTGGCCGTCGATGGAGGCGAACAGCGCCGTGGGACGCGCGGGCGGCGACAGCAGCCGCAGCGCGGCGTCGTAGCCGCCCTCCAGGCTCAGCTCGCCCTCCGCGACCAGCTCCGCCGCCGGTTCGACGCCGGCCTCCTGGAGCGCGCGGCGCCAGCCCGCGGCCCTGAGCCGCACCGGGGTGATGTCCAGCGGGCCGCCGACGAAGCCGATGCGGTGGTGGCCGTGTTCCAGGAGGTGCCGGGTGGCCTGGTAGCCGCCCTCCTCGTCATCCACCGCGAGGCGGGAGAAGAACGGCGGAGCCGCGTGGTCGATGGTGACCACCGGAACGCGTCCCCGCATCTCCTCGGCCTGATCGGGCGAGACCGGCACCCGCATCAGCACCAGCCCGTCGACCTGCCGCTCCAGAAACCCCCGGACATAGCCCTCCGCCCGCGCCGGATCCTCGGCCGAGTTGCCGAACAGCACCGAGTAGCCCCGCTGCCAGGCCACCTCCTCGCAGGCCCGGGTGAACTGGCCGAAGAAGGGGCTCTTCCCGCCGGCGCTGTCGGAGGCGATCACGCCGATGGTCCACGAGCGGCGCGAGCGCAGTGACCTGGCCACCGCGTTGGGGCGATAGCCGAGCTGCTTGATGGCGTCCAGCACGCGCTGCCTGGCCGACTCCGAGACCGGCCGGGGCCCGTTGTTGATCACGTAGCTGACCACGGCGGGCGAGGTGCCCGCCAGCCGCGCCACGTCGTTGCGCGTCACCACTCGCGTCTCACTCCGGCGTTCACGAACCCAGCTTATGGGCCGGAGCACCCCATACAGGTCTCCGGGCGGGTGGGCTTCGGCTTTGGGGAAGCCCGCGGGATACCTCACCGGGGAAGGCTACGGCGAGCTGCCAAGCCTTCTCGGCCAGGCACTCAGCCCTAGGACTGAGATGAGGTGGGATGTGTGCGCCTTCGCACGAAGATGGTCCAGCGCAACGGCACGCAAGAACGTCCAGGTGCCAATCTGCTCGGCGGTCTCGCGCAGTCTTCGGTCGTGGTCCGGGCTGGGAACGTGCTCGAAGGCGTATCGGCGCGCCGCGAGGGCGTCATACGGTGGCCCGGCGTTTGGGGAGGAGGTCTACCGGCGGAAGGCAATACAGAAGCCTCGGTTGGGCGAGGGCTGAGCTGCTGTTTAGCCGCCGATCGTTAGCGTCGGATCCATGGACTCACCGACGCGCTTCACTCTGACCGAGCACTCGGACACCTTGTGGCGAGTGACGTTCGACAACCCTCCTGTCAATCTTGTCGACGCGCCGATGACGAGCGAGCTGGATGCTCTGTTCGCGCGCGCCGAGGCGAGCGACAGCCTCGCGGTCATCGTCTTCGACAGCGCCGACCCCGACTTCTACCTGGCTCACTACGACCTTTCCAACGCAGACGAGCTGAAGCATGTCCTGGCCCACCCGAAGGAGATCCATCCTTGGACGGCGCTGCTCACCCGTCTCAGCTCCCTCCCCCTGGCGACCATCTCCTCCATCAGGGGAAGGGCGCGCGGCGCGGGCAGCGAGTTCCTGCTCGCCACCGACATACGCTTCGCCAGCCGCGAGAAGGCCTTCATCGGTCAGTTCGAGATCGGCATGGGCGCCATCCCGGGCGGAGGTCCCGCCTCACGTCTACCTGCCCTGGTCGGACGGGGCCGGACGTTCGAGATCCTCTATGGCGGTCTCGACTACGACGGAGCGCTTGCCGAACGGTACGGGTACGTGAACCGGGCCCTGCCCGACGACGAGCTCGACGGCTTCGTCGACGAGTTCGCGTCCCGCGTCGCCTCCTTCGACCTGCAGACGATCAGGGACATCAAGCACTTCGTCAACCTCGCCACGCAGCGGCCGGAGGCCGAGTACACAGACCAGATGACGGCGTTCTGGGATGCGGTCAACCGTCCGGCCCAGCAACACATCGCAAGACATCTCTTCGAGGCCGGGCTCCAGCAGCGGAGCGACGTCGAACGTGATCTCCCGAATTGGGTGACGCGGTTCCAATACCGCCCCAACTCCGACGGGGAGCAGACGACCGCATGACGACGTCGGATGGGACGGCGCCAGCGCCACCGCTGAGCGCGCTGGAACACCTGGGAACGATCGAGCCGACGAACGGGGAAGCCGCGCTGAGCCGACTCGGCCAGGAGGCGATACGGAGCACCCTGGGGGAGGCCGCTCCGGGCGAGGCGGTGTAGGAGCTCAAGGTCACGCTGCCGGACACCGAGACCCCGTGGTACGGCGGCGCCATCTAGTCGGCGCGGCCGCACCGTATCTTGGCCGTGGCCATGGGGCCCACTATCACCTGCACGTCCTCACCATCGGAGAACGGCGCTACGGCCGGCCCTCGCGCGAATGGGATGACGGCTTGCTGCGGTCGTGGCAGGAGAGGGTGCCTGCCCGCCGGAGGACTGCGGCGGGACGTGGGGATATCGCGAGCTCGGGGCCGTTCTGGCCGATCCCCGCCATGAGGAGCACGAGCACCTGGTGCGATGGGCGGGGCTGACCAGCGCTGCGGAGTCTTATCCAAAGCCTTTCGATCTGGAGGCGGTCCAGCGAGCGGTGCTGTACATCGATTGACACCCGTTCCACCTACCGCGGCTGGAAGCCCTCGTCATTCGTGGAGGATGACGACGGACCCTCTGCCGGGTTTGGTTATGATCAGCTTGCGTTCGCGGAGGATGGCGAATGCTTTGCGGATGGTGTCACGGCCGACGCCGAAATAGCCCTGTAGCTGCACCTCGGACAGTACAGTGCGCGGCGGATAGTCGCCGGTTCGGACGCGTTCTCCGATCCAATCGGCTATCTGCTCATATCTGTAGAACTCGGGGTTCCAGTCGTCTGCGGACCACGGCGTGTCAGGCAACATCACAGGCGGACCATAGACCGTCATCTACTTTCATACATAGACACAACAGTACAGGTCGATGCGGGACTAGTCCTAGACAGGTGGGTACAGGTGCGCTATTGTTTCGCATGGCTCTCGGTAATCGAGGCATCACGTATGGGTATCAATGCGGACAAAGGAGATCGCGTGATGGATCTGTACATCGGACATCTGGGCGACGTGCCCTTCACCAAGATGTGCGGCGGAAATCAGCAGGAGGGGGAGATGGAGAGCTGTGTCCTGATCGCCCCGCTCCCCGGCATAGCGGACGCCTACGCCCTGCGTGACACGAAGAACCCGGACGCCGGGACCCTCCGGTTCACCGGTGACGAGCTTCGCGCGGCCGGGATAGCCACTGTCTAAGCGTCCACTGAGGACGGCGGTCCCTGCTTGATCGAAGCAAACAGGGGCCGCCGCCTCCCAGGATCGTACTGGAGCTCCTCGCCACGCACTGGCACGCCTACCACTGGATCGGCGCCGGAGCCGATCGCGCCAACGAGGCCGAGCGTGTCCGACTTCCTCTCTTCGGTGCTACCGCCGATGCGGACCGGTGACTGGCTGGCCAAGCCCGCATCGCGCATCGCGGCGACGTTCCACGAGGCCGGGCAGGCGACGGACTGGATGGCAGACGAGTACGCGAAGGTGCGCGAGGCGCTTCTGCTGCCTGAAGGGGTGCCTCTGAAGGACCGACTGGAGATTGCTCTTGATCTGCTCCCCCGAGGTGTGGACGTGCAGTGGGGTGAATGGCTGCAAGGAGGCCGGTTTGCCACGATCGGCGTGATCTGCTGCCCGAACCGGCACGTGCCCACCCTTGCCCGGCCCGCTCAGGGCGAACACGGCGTTGAGTGGCATCCCGTTGCCAGGAACTGGACATCACGATCGGCCCTGGAGGTCGGCATGACGATGGAGGAATTTCATGGCCCGCATGTGAAGCCGCTGAAAGAGGCGTACGTGGCCATCGACTGGTCCGCCCCGATGGCCAGATGCAACTCCGTCAGGGTCCGCAGCTACACGTGCGACTGCCTGCCGACGGTGTACGAGCTCTGCGTGGCGGGCGGCCTCGGCCATATCCGCCGAACGGAGAGGTCCGCCAAGGGCGACCGGGTCAGCGAGAGCCCGTGGCTCCGGGACGCGGAGGCGAAGCGCCTGTGGCACGGCATCCTCGAAGGGGACGCACGGTAGCGTTCCCACAGGTGAACGAGCGAGTGGCGTTCGGAAAGGAAGGATCGGCCCGGCAACTGCCCCTTTATCATGCCCGGCTACTCTGCGGTGGCCGCCGATAGCGGTTGGCTATGGCGAGCCGCCGTACGGTGGAGATTGTGTCACCGTCGACGGTTGTGGCAGGTGACACCGCAGGGTTGGAGGAGGCCCTGACCCGGGTGGTGCGACTGGCCGGCGATCACGTCGGCGCGCTCGACTCCAGCATGCGTTACATGGCGGCCCGCGCCTGGGTCGGCGGCGGCGCGGGCCCTTTCACGCAGGCCATGGGGGAGCAGCGGGCCCGGTTGCAGCGTGCCTTCGAAACCGCCGCCGCGCAGATCGCCGAGCGCATCCGCGCCCTCGGCGGGCACGCCGCCGCGCCGTCGCTGTCCGCCTCGCTCGCCGCCACCCCGTCCGCGCGCGGCGGCTACGCCGGGATGGACGTGGAGGCGATGACCCGCATGGTGGCCGACCTGGAGCGCGCCGGGTACGACCTGCCGGCCGCTGGAGGCCGGCTCTCGGTGGCGCTGGCCGCCGCGGGCGTCAGTGCCGTACCCGCCCAGCAGGTCGCGGACGTGGGCGCCTGGGCCGCCGGACAGGTCGTCGACCTGCGCAGACGGCTGACCGTACTCCAGCGTCGCCCCGGGGGCGAGGCGGGCACCGCGGCCGTGCTCGGCTTCGGGCTGTTCGGCGGGTCCGCCCCCGGCCCCGGCCGCCTCGGCGACGTGCTGGCCGCCGCCGCGGTCGGCGACACCTCGGCGCTGGAGAAGCTGGTGGCGGCGCAGAACGCCGGCAAGAACCCGACCCTCGCCGCCCGGGTCGGCGCCTGGTGGCAACTGCTCGACCCGGCCGCGCGCCAGCGGCTCATCGACACCGCGCCGCAACTGGTCGGCTCCCTCAACGGCGTGCCCGCCGCCACCCGCGACAGCGCGAACCGCGCCTACCTGGTCCTGCGCAAGGACGCCATCGCCAAGCGGCTGGCGGAGCTTCGGGTCCTGGACGAGTCCGTGGCGAAGGGGGTCATCGCGGCGGACGCGTGGCAGAGGATGAGCACGCATCGCGAGATCGAGGAGCTGGAGCGGCAGCAGCGGCAGATCGACGCCATCACCGAGAGCCTGGCCCTGGGCGGGATCAACGGCCGCCCGCCCGCGCTCCTGCTCGCCCTCGAACTGGGCGGGCTCGGCAAGGCCGCCATCTCCTTCGGCGACCCCGACAAGGCCGACTCGGTGGTCACCTCCGTGCCGGGCACGGGCAGCACTCTGGAGGGGATCGGCGCCGACGTGGCCCGCGCCGGAACCCTGTGGGACCAGGCGAACCGTTCGGCCCCCCGCACGACGACCGCCTCGATCCTGTGGCTCGGCTACACGGCCCCGCAACTCGACGCCGGGATCCTCCGGGCGGACACCTCCGTGGCCTCACCCCATCTCGCCCAGGCCGGAGCCGGCCCGCTGGCCAGCTTCCTGGACGGCCTGCACGCCACACACCAGGCGGCCGACACTCCACGGTTCACCGTTCTGGGCCACAGCTACGGCAGCGTGGTAACCGGCATCGCCGCCCAGACACGGAAGGGGGCGTTCGCCGATCAGCTCATTCTCGTGGGCAGCCCGGGGACGATGGCGATGCAGGCGGGCGATCTGGGAGTCAAGCAGGTGTGGGTGGGGGAGTCGCCGCAGGACCCGGTAGCCGACCTGGGGCACGTTCCGCTGAGCGGCGGGCGGCACCCCATCTCGGGCGTGCTGCAACCCGCCTTCCCGAACGGCCCCGGCCCCTTCGGCACCGACCCCAGCAACATCACCTTCGGCGCCAACCGCTTTCTCGTCGACCCCGCACCGGTTTCGGGTCTTCTGGGTTTCACCGGGTACGACATCGGGACACACTCCGGTTACTGGGACGATCACACGACATCGCTGAAGAACATGGGATTCATTATCAACGGTCAGTATGATCACGTGGCTAAGCTGCCGACGCCGAAGCCGGTGTCGCCTCCGCCGCTGCTGCCGACGCCATCCCAGTCGCACCCCTCTCCGGAGCCGGTGTCCCCGCCGTCGCCCATTCCGCAGCCCTCACCCACTTCGTCGGGAGAGTAGATGTTCCGCTCCGTGATGTTGATCATCGCAGCCGCGGTGCTCGTCGCCGGGTGCGCGTCCGGCGGAGTTCTAGGAGGAGTGATGAACGGATCGACCGACAAGCCGACGATCACCAAGGCCCAGGCGCTCACCCGGATCGAGCAGCTCATCAACGGGACTGCCGGCATCATCCGTCCCAAGCCCGAGCTGGAGTTGCATCGGCCCAGTCTCAATGACGGTCTCTGCCTCGACCCGCTCGACGGAGGCTCGGAAGAGCGGATCGTGGTCAACCGCGCGTACTACCTGCGCGGACTGCCCAAGGGCTCGCTCAAGGAGGTGATCGCCCAGGTGAAGACTTACTGGCAGAGCCAGGGTCACCACATCCAGGCCGAGTCCGAGAATGGCCTGCAGCTCTACGGGCGCTCCCGCCTGGAAGATTTCTTCATGTCCATCGGCTGGACGGAGGGCGATGTGCTCAGCCTGGGCGCCACCTCGACATGCCTGTGGCCCAACGGCACCCCCGAGCCCTCCCCCACCCCCTGACTCCGTTGGGCCGGTTCGGTTGGGATGGTGATCGAAGAGGCGTCAGGCCGCGCTGTCTACAGGCTTCTCGGTGACGGGCAATCGCAAGGTCCGCCGAGTCGACGACCAAGTGGTGGCGTGCGCCGGGTGCCTCGACATGGCGAGCGATGACATCGAGAGACCCACCTCGCCATGCTCGATCTGCGAAACCGGGGCAACACTCACATCCATGATCGCTGCAACGTCTTTCTGCCCAAAGCCGCGTTCTTCCCGCGCTTCGGCCAGCCCAGGGCGTGTTTCAAAAGACGGCCCCGCCTGAGACTCCCTGTGAAGGGCAGTCTCAGACGGGGGTGTTTGCCGTCCAGCGATCGGCCGGCCTCCCGGGTTGCTAGTTGATCACTTCGGGTGGGAGCCCGCCGATCCTGTGCAGTTCGGATCGGATGGCGGTGAAGCACTCGTCCATATGGCGGCGAAGGCCGGCGAGTTCGTCACCGAGGGCCGCGAGGTCTTGTCTCATCTCGGCCCGGATGTCGGCGAGATCCGCCGGCACCAGGGCAATTCCGACCGTCTTGGTGCTGTCGTCTCCGGGCTGCATGCTCTCCTCGAGTGCCTGGATACGCGTTATCAAAGTGAGGATCTGTGCCTCTATGTTCACCGCATTCCTGCCTTTGCGAAGGTGGGAAGGGCAATCCCGCACCAGTGCGTGGGTGCAAGGTCTGACGGTGAGCACAGTGCCACACTGTTGGAGTTCTTGCAGGTCATGGCTTCTCGCTCGGGTGTGATTGTTTCTCCCGGCGTCCGGCGTTTTTCTCCCCCGGGATGTGATTAGGTGCCGGCGGCTCGGGTGCGAAAGGGGCCCGTTCTGGCGAAATGGGGGCAGGGTGAATGTGAGCTCGGCTGAACGTCAGATCGGCCGGTTGCTCGGTGACGGGCACGATCACCAACCGAGAGCGGAGCCGGCGCATGCTCGCCGCTGCCTGTCCGGTCCTGAGTTGCTCGCCTGCCCGAGCCGTACGCCCGCCGCAAAGTAGCTCTGAGTGACCAGATGCCCTCGGAGGGCTTGACAGACTTAGCGAGCAACGCGACCTGGGACAACGCGTCGCAGGGCGTTATCACGGCCGCGACCGCGAAAATCACCCTTATCTCCGATCAGCCTCGCGATCCCACTGGTGGGTCCACCGCGAAAGCCTCCCTGCGAAGCAAGATTCCCTCAGGAGTAGAGCCGCTCAGGATCGATCAGCATGACGTCACTGTTCTCCGCCGAGCGTAGATCTGCCGTGAACCCGGCGGCGCTGTAGCAGGTCAGGCGGGTCGATCGCGTGTCATAGCCGCGGGTCGCGAGAAGGTCGCGGACGCGGCGGAGCCGTTCGACATGGCCTTCGCACATGACGTCTCCCCATTTGACCTCTCCCAAGGAGAGCACCTTGCGAGGTCCTCCGTCCGGCTCTGCCAGGACCACCACGTCGACCTCGTGGCTGGTGCGACGTTCGGGATCGTTGACGACGCCGTGGCCGACCTCCGCGGGAACGTCGCCGAACGCCTCGGCGCCTGCGAAGTCTGCGGCCCACGTGCGGCAGATGTCTTCGAAGTGCGGCCCCACCACTCCGCTCAGGAACCGATCACGGCTGCGCTTCCATACCTGGTCGGCTCGCCTGCGTTCGAGCTCCCGCCACGCAGGTCGCATCACCGAGTGGTAGAAGGTGATCAGTGGTTCCGTGATTCGGTAGAGCGGGCGGGCGGCACGCAACATGTCGGGGGACTTGGCCAGCAGTCCCGCGTCCTCCAGTACAGCGAGCGGGTGACTGATCTCCGTGGCCTTCCGGCCGATGTAATTGGCGATGCCGCCGCGCGAGGCGTTCCCCTCCGCCACCGCTGCCAAGACGGAGTGATACAGGGCGGGATCACGCAGATCCGGCTCCTCTGCGAGGAGATAGCGTGCCTCACGGAAGAGGGGGCGAGCGGGATTCAGCACCGCGCGCTTGACCCAGCCGTCGAAGTCGGCGAGTGACCGTGGAACGTCATCGCGAGTGTATTCGCGGCGGTAGGCAGGAGTTCCGCCCACCACGGCGTGCGTCAGCAAGGCGAGCCGGGGATCACTGATCTGCCAGAATTCCGCCGCGAGCCGATAGTCCAGTGTGGGAAGGACCAGTTCCAAACCCGCCCTGCCGCGCAACGGTGCGTTCCCGGCCAGCAGCCCGCCCATGAAGGTGAGGGCGGAGCCGCACAGGATCAGGCGAATCGGTGATCCTCCCTTACGCCGCCGCAGATCCAGGGCTGCCTGGAGGACGGACGGCAGCTCAGGCGAGACCTTGACCAGGTAGGGGAACTCGTCGATCACTACGGGAAGCGGCGATGAGGTCTCCAGATCCAGGATTGCGTCGATGACCGCGCGCCAGGAGGTGAAGTGGAGCGGGGCAGGGCTACCGAGTTGGGTGGCCAGCAGTTCGCCGATCAGGTGGAAGTGCTCGGCGGGAACCGCCTCGGTACCTTCGATGTAGATGCCCCCGGCCGCATCGCAGATGGAGCCGAGGAGCAGGGTCTTTCCTTGGCGCGGCCTCCCCGACACCACGCCGAGCGTCGGATATGGAGAATCATCGTTGATGAAGTCGACCAGTTCGGCCCACTCCGCATCGCGGTCGAAGATCTCTGAAGGCTTGGCGATGAGGACCGCCACCTCCACCTGTCTGTGGCCCAACGGGACCCCTGAGCCCTCCTCCACCCCCTGACCCCGGCAGACCGTTTCCGTTGGACGATGGGTGATCGACGACGTGTCAGGCGGCGCTGTCTATTGGCTTCTCAGTTACAGGCAGTCGCAAGGTCCGGTCGGCGAAGTCGACGACCAAGTCGAGGCGTGCGCCGAGTGCCTCGACATAGCGAGCGATGACATCGAGAGACCCCACCTCGCCGTGCTCGATCTGCGAAACTCGGGCAACACTCACATCCATGATCGCTGCAACGTCCTTCTGTCCCAGGCCGCGTTCTTTCCGCGCTTCGGCCAGTTGGTGGCCCCTTGCTTCGGCGAGCAGGCGTCGTGCTCCTGCCTCGATCTCTGCCGGAGCGACTCCAGCAGCGTGCAGTTCCAGCTCCAGGTCTTCCCAGGCTCCCGGCGTCCTCTTCGGCATGTTCACTCCTCGCTATCGCTGGTGTAGAGGGTATAGAGCTCTTCGGTCCAGCGGGATGTTCTCCATGTACCGCCGCTCCCAGTTGCCCGCCTTGTCACCACCTAGACGAGTAAGTCCGATCTTGTCCTTGCTCGCTAAAGTTGGCAGGCTCGCCCTTGCTGTCATGAACTTGGCATTGGTTGATGATCTTGTCATGTTGATCACCACCTAAGATGATCACCGACGTGTCAGGAAGCAGGAGCAGGCTGGTTGAATGCTCGACGCGCCGGGCTATCATTTGCCTCCATGGCAGTGTCCGGGGACGCCTCGGCCAGTTGGGACACGGTTACGTACTTCGACGTGCCGCTACCTGCCCGTGACGCGGACGGCGAGTGGTTAGGAGCCGACTGGCGCGCACTCATCGCCGGTGAGCCTGGCGACAGGTTCTACTACGGGACAAACGGAGTTACGCTTCACCGCACGGTGGTGGTGCGGCACGAGGGTAGATATGCAGCGCTCGCTGACCCGCTCAGCTATACCTTGCCGCGCGTCGATGGAGATGACTCCGATTACTACCTCATCCTGAGGGTGCGCACAGTCCTCGACGACGAGGTATGGGGGTGCTTGCCCTGGTCCCATCTTGGTCCCGGTGACGTGTTCTTCGCCTGGGACAAGTACTACGAGCTGGCGCACAGTCGCGAGCCTGGAGCCGCTGAAAGTATGGTCTACGGCGGCGACTGGGCCGATCTTCAGCTTATAGTCGATCGCTACGATCCTCACCCAGATGGGCCGCGCCCACTATCTGCCGCTACGGATCCGATGCTGTTTCGGGCCATCGAGTGGAAGGACGTTGATCTGGTTCGGCGCCTGCTCGACGCCGGAGCCGACCCTCAAGCTCGGCTGGGGAGCACGTATCCGCTGCTTGCGGCCCTCGGCGGGCCGGTCGAGATTGTGAAGGCGCTTCTTGCGGCAGGAGCCGCTGTCAATGGACCCGCCGACGCCGTCGGGTGGTCACCACTGTACGGCGCGCTGCTAACCCCGCGGCTCGATGTCGTCGTAGTACTTCTCCGCCACGGCGCCGACCCAGACCTTCAGAGCAACCCTCATGAGACACCGAGAGAGCTAGCCGAGCGATTGGGTTTGGCAGCGGTGTTCAACGATGCCCGTGCGGACAACGACGCCTCGATCTTCGATCATCGCCGCCAACAGTGACATCGGCTTGGTGAGCTCTTTCTCCCAGGCCAACGCTCGGGGACCCGATGGTGCGCCGGCTCCGATCAGGAATAGGACAAGTTGAGTGAGCAAGAACGTGCTCGGCTCACCTCACGCTACTTGTCAATGCCAAGCTCATCGACGTCGATCACTGCCATCTTCGATGCGCACCGACAGATCTCCGGTCAGTGGTCGTAAGCGGTCAGTGACCGGGTGATAGGTGCGTTGGTTGCGTTGTTGTGCCAGATCGCGGCGGCCATCGCCAGGACGCGTTGGGCGACGCGGACGGCGACGCCTTCGAAGGACCGGCCGCCGTGGTCTTCCAGGTTGAGCTGGCCCTTGAGGGTGTCGTTAACCGACTCGATCAGTTGCCGGACCTTCTTGAGCATCGGCTCGCCGTAGCGGGCCTACTCGTTTTTGCGGGATGGCCGCAGCATCGCGATCGTGTATTCGCCCAGCAGAGTCTCGAAGTCTTTGCCGGCGAACCCCTTGTCGCAGATCAGGAGGATGCCGTCGTGGTCAGCCACCACGCTCGCCTCGACTTCCAGCATCGCGGCCAGTACCTCGCGCTCGCCGATCTTCGGGTCGGCCAAGGCCCACAGGATCGGCATCCCGGCTGGGGTACACACCAGGTACAGCTTCAGTCCCCAGTAGAACCGCGAATTGCAGACCCGAGATCCTCCTTGATCAACACCCATGACGTCTGCCACCTGGCCGGTTACGGTCCTTGGACGCCCGGACCTGGAGTCGTCAGGTGACCCTCGCCGTACGGGACAAGCCGTACGGGCCCGATGAGGCCGTACGGTTGGCGGGTCAGTCCGCCGTAGACCGACGGGTCCACCGTCCTGAGCCGGTTGCCGAGCGGTGTCGCCACCTCCACCTCGATGGTGTTGGTCCCCCGCCTGAGATACGGCCCCACGTCCACCACCGGGTTGATCTGGTCCACCGGGTCCAGGCGCCGGCCGTTGACGCGTACCCGGCACGTGTCCGTCACCTCCCCGAGCTCCAGGTACGCCCCGCCCGCCCAGTCCATCTCCACCCGGGTGGTGTACGTGCCGACGCCCGACACGTCGGCCAGCGCGGGCAGGTCCGCCCAGGTGGTGAGCCGGTCCAGGTCCAGCGAGTGTTCCAGCTTGACGGTCTCCACCGGTGACGGGCCGGGCTGCCAGTCCTCCACCGTGAGGTGCCATGACGACAGTGGCACGGGCTCGGGGAGCGGGCCGATCGACGTGGTGAGGGTGCGGCCGTCCGAGAGTTCGGTGGTGTACGTCCCGGCGCGGGAGGCACGTAGCACGAGGGCACTGTCGGAGTGCCGGACGAGGTCCGCGTCGGTCGCCGTGACGTGCGGGCCTTGCCACGGCGGCGTTCCGAACAGCCCCGGCGGGCCGATGGCCACGATCATCGACTCGCCTGGCTGCAGCCGCACCCGCAGCCGGATCCCGTCGGCGTCGGTCGTGTGGAGCGCCAGGCGTTCGGCCCGGCCGGTCCACGGGTTCAGGAGGTACGGGACGCCGTCGCGGGCCGTGCGCGCCAGCGTGACGTCGTGGTCGATGGGCGTCACCGGTGGCTTGACGTTCTCGCCGTGCTTGCCGTTGCAGAGGTAGTAGTAGTCCACCTCACCGGCCACCCGGTGGGCCGCCAGCAGTGTGGACGCGGTCGCGTACCGTACGTCGGGCCGCACCCCGAGGGCGGCGAGCGCGTCCGGGAGCTCGGCCTGGTCGGCGATCAGCCGGACGAACGGCTCGGCCAGCAGGTCGGCCAGAACCGCTCGGAGCCGCTCGTTCTCCCCCTCCGCGGCCACCCCGGGCACCGAGGCGGACCGCCACGCGCCGAGGAGCACGACGGGCAGCCCGGCTCGCGCGTACTCCAGCAGCCGCCGCGCCACCGCGACCGTCATCGTGCACTCGGAGGCGTAGAAGCGGTCGCCCTCCACGAACACCGCCTTGTAGGCGGGCCCGGAAGGCGCCAGGCGCCGGCCCGAGACGCGGGCGGCGGGCAGGTCGAGCAGGGGCGCGCTGACGAACTGGTGGGTCCACCCGGTGGGGATGCCGCTCGCGGTGAACCAGGCGGCGCCGATGCCGGTCTTGGTGTAGCCGGTCTGCCGCAGGACGGCGACGTCGGCCCGCGGGGCGCCCTCCCGCAGGACCAGGTGAACGCGGGCGAAATATCCGGAAATGTCGTCGACGTGCCCCCAGGTGGGCTGCCGCGGCCCCCATGACTCCGCGTACCCGACCGTTCCCGAGTAAGGGGTGAAGGCGGCGAACCCGGGCCAGGTCGCGCCGGGCGCGGTGGCGTAGGAGAAGCCGTGCAGGACGACCTGGTTGAGCCCCGCCGCGTACGCGCCTCCCACGGTACGCAGCAGCTTCTTCCAGGTCGTCGTGTACGCCCCGCCCGCGTACGCCCCCGCCTCGCACGACAGCACCTCGTGCCCCGCCAGGTCCCGGCCACCGGCCAGGCAGCGGTAGTCGTCGAGGTTCTTGAAGCCGAGCGACTCGCCCTCGGGCACGTCGAGGATGGCCGCGGCGGCGATGGCGTCGGTCTGCAGCCCGTACGGCTGCGCGCGCAGCTCCAGGCCGATCGAGTGCGCCCAGTCACGCAACATCCCGAAGTGGTGCTCGTTGAACAGCTCGGACACCGTGTCCCAGTAGTCCTTGCGGGCATGCCTGGTCAGCACGGCGTCGTACGCGAAGACCGGGTCCTCGTCCGCCAGCACCACCACCGGCAGGAACGGCGCCAGGGAGTACCCCCGCCGCCGCTCGAACTCCGCGAGCAGCCCCGTCGTCCACGGCAGCGCGTCGCTCTCGATCTCGATGGAGTCCTCGAACAGCGCACCGCCCGCCCGCTTCAGCAGCCGCCGCACGGCAGGCGTGAGCAGCCGGGACTCCCAGTAGTCGATCACCGCCTGAGTGCCCGCCCGGCTGAAGTGGTCCACCACGTACGCCTCGGGCGCGGTGTGCGGGCCGGACTCGGGGCGCTGGCCCGAGCCCCGCTCCCAGTACGCGATCAGCACCCACTCGCCCTCGGCGGGCGCCGTCCAGTCGACGCGCCCGTCGCTCACGGGCACCTGTACCACCGAGGCGGGGTCGAGGCCGGTCTCCTTGCGGGTGGAGTTCGCGGGGTCGAGCCGGGCCGCCTGGACCAGCAGCGGCGTTCGCGCCGGACGCCCGGCGACGGCGGGCGGCGGCGCCTCGCCCGCGTACGTGGCGCCTGCGGCCACGGCGACCGAGCCGTGCGCCAGCTCCTTGACCGCGGCCGGGTGCTCGGGCGTGATCGTGGGGACGGCGGCCGGCCAGGAGGGGCCGATGGTGAGGTCGATGGCCAGGCCACGCCTGGCGGCCTGGTCGAGCGCGGCCTCGACGGCGGCGTTCCAGGCGGGGGTGCCCCAGCCGTGCCCGGCCGGGTCCAGCAGCGACTTGTCGCGGATGCTGTGGTGCACCGCCGCGATCTCCGCCCCGCCGAACCCGGCGTCCGCGAGCCGGTCCACCTCCCGCCGGATCTCGGCGGGATCGACATGGGCGTCGGGCCACCACCAGCGCACCATCGGCCGCACGGCCCGGCGTGGCCGTGCGAACCACCCGGCCCCGGGAGGGCCGGCGGCGGAGGCGGGCGAGCCGGAGGCGAGGGTGAGGGCGAGGGTCGCGGTGAAGAGGAAGCCGCGGCGCGAGAGGTCGTCCATGATGCGTGCGCTCCAGGGGGTGCGGCGCCCGCGCGACGGACGCGGGACGCAGGCTGCTCGGAGGCCGGTTACGCGGGCCACCCGCGCCGCGATGCGACGCCGGGCGGCGGGGCGTGGGCGAGGGCCCGGCCCGGATCGAGACCGGACTCTCGCCTACCGCGTCTAGCTGGGGATCGGGTACGGGAACGCGCTCGTCACGCCGATCTTGTCGTACTCCATCTTCGAGGTGTCGAAGCCGTCCGCCCAGTTGGCGTTCTTGACCTCGTTGCACTTGTAGGCCTGGTACTTGTCGTCGCTGACCTTGCCCACCTCGACGTTCTCGATCGAGAACCCGCAGCCGCCCGCGTCCATGTGGACGCCGCGCGTGCCGGAGTCCGGCATCTGCCCGGCGGGGTCGTTGATGACGTCGCCGATCACCATCTGCGAGACGTAGTTGTCGATCGGGTGCGGTTCGACGTTGTGCACCCCGTAGGTGTAGAAAGCGCCCATGTCGCCGCTGTCGAGGCCGGCCTCCTCCAGGCGGATGTAGGAGAAGCGGTTGTTGCGGGCGTAGTTGTCCTCGTTCTTGATCTCGGGGCGGACCTCCAGGCTGATGCCGTAGCGGGCGCTGTGCTTGACGACGATGTTGCTGACCACGTTGTTGCCGGTGTTCATCAGCTCGATGCCGGCCGCGTCGCCGGGCACCAGCTCACCGACGTGGTAGATGTAGTTGTTCGAGAACGTGTGGTGCCCGGTGATGTCGCCCTCGCCGGGATAGCCGCCCTCCACCTTGATGCCGTCGCCGCCGAGGTTGTCCAGCAGGCTGTCCGTCACCTTGACGCGCTCGTTGGCGAAGAGCAGGAAGACGCCCGTGAAGCCACTGTCGGACAGGTGCAGCCTGGTCAGGTCGATGTCGCGGGAGTTCGTCACGGTGATCATGCCGAACCGGTTGCGCGGCATCTCGATCTGCCGGTCGTAGATCGGGTACTTGTGCTCGTAGCCCGAGTCGCCGGCGGCGTTCCACCCGTACCGGTACCAGTCGACGAAGTCGGAGTACTGCAGCGCCAGCCCGTCGAAGGAGAGGTTCTGCACCCGCCGCTCGGGCGAGGACCCGGCCAGCGAGATGAGCGTCTTGACGGTGGGGGCCAGGACCTTGTCGATCGAGCCCTTCGGCCAGTAGTAGACCTCGCTGTTGGCGAAGTCGAAGTAGTACTCGCCCGGCTGGTCGAGGAAGCGCAGCGTGTTCTGCAGGAAGTAACGCGAGCCGCTGCGGCTGTTGACGAGGCTGAAGCGGGTGTCGTGGTTGAACGTGAAGAAGTTCTTGCGGAAGTCGGCCCCGCCCAGCGGCACGGTGTCGCTGAACCAGCTCCACGACCCGCCCGACCAGACGACCATCTGGGCGTTCTTGTCGAAGTCGGCGTCCCACTCCTTCGGGACGTCCTTGGGGTCGAAGAAGAGCCAGTTGTGCACGGCCTGGTACTCCGCCTCGGGCAGCACCGAGAACAGGTACGGCGACCAGAGGTCGTCGCTGGTCCTGTTCGGGTAGCGGGCGGTGGTGGCGCGCTTGCCGTCCTCGAAGAGGGTGTAGAAGTTCCGGTCGACCTTGGTCTTGTAGATGTTGTCGTCGTACTTCTGCCAGCCGGCCAGCGGCCTGGCCCCGAGCAGCCTGGCCTTGCCGGGGCCGTCGGCGCTGCGGTAGATGATCTTGTGGCCGTTCTCGCCGGAGTCGGCCTCGGTGAAGGTGATCGTCTTGTCGACGACGTAGTCACCGGTCTTGAGGTTGACCACGATGTCGCAGTTCTGGTGCTGCTTCTTCTTGGCCCGGAGCCGGTCGCGGGCCTGCTCGATGGACTTCCACGGGCGCTGGGCGCTGCCGTCGCCGCGGTCGCCGCCTGAGGGGGAGACGAAATAGTCGCACGTCTTGGCGGCAGCCGCCGGGGTCGGGGTCGTCAGCCCGCCCAGGAGTAAGACGACCGCGCCCAGGGACCTGAGGATCACTGGCTCTCCTTAACTTCCCGCCACCGCTCGTACTCGGCGCGGGTCTCGGGGGTGAGTGGGTAGTAGTCAGAAAGCGCCCCGCCCTCCTCGATGCGGGCGCGGCTGTAGCGCTCCCACTGCTCGTGGTCGGCGGCGGCCTCGAGCACCGACGCGGCGCGCCGGCGCGGCACGACCACGGCGCCGTCGTCGTCGGCCACGCACAGGTCGCCGGGCAGCGCGAGCGCGCCGCCCACGGCCACCGGCACGTCGTACGCCCACGGGAACAGCTCCGCCTGCGAGGCGTAATGAGGGGTCGCGCCCGTGGTCCAGAGAGGCAGCCCGATGCCGCTCACCCGGGGCAGGTCCCGGACCCGGCCGTCCACGACGATGCCCGCGCCGCCCCTGCGCTTGAAGTAGCGCACCAGCATGTCGCCGAAGCAGCCGGTGTACGCGCTGCCGTACGCCTGCACGAGCAGCACGTCGCCCGGCTCGATCGTCTCCAGGACGGCCCACAGCGCGGTGTGCCGCTCGACGTACTCCTGGCCGAGCCCGGAGGCGATGTCCTCGCGCTGCGGCATGAACTGCAGAGTGCGGACCCGTCCGGCGATCTTCTGCCCCTGGGCGATGGGACGCGGTCCCTCGATGAAGGTCCGCCGGATGCCCTGGGCGTGCAGCTTGGCGCAGGCGGTGGCCGAGCTGATCCGTTTCAGCCCCTCCACGAGGACGGGATCGGGTCCGGCGGGCAGTGGCCCGCGAACAGGCAGATCCCAGATGGCGTCGTCCATGTAACTCCTCAGTAGTGCTGGTGCGACGGCGTGCGGACGCGCGCGGTCGTGTGCAGGTCGAGCCGGATGCGGCGGCCGGGCGGCAGCTCGACGAGAAGGCGCGGCCCGTCCACCGTCACCTCCCGCTCGGACTCGGTGATCGGGGGAGTGGTGTAGGCGCGCGGGTCACCGGGGTAGCCCTCCTCTCCCCGGGTGGCGACCGCGCGGTCGATGCGGTGCTCACCGAATGCGCCCGCCTGGAGCACGACCCTGCGGGTGTGGGTGAGGCCGAGATTGACCAGCTCGACGCGGGTGCCGTCGGGGCGTACCGAGTCGACCAGCGCGGCCACGTCCCGGGGCAGCCCCGGGCGGTGGCGGTCGGCGTCGAAGTAGGCCAGCCGGGTGGGCAGCAGCCCGCCGTTGTAGAGCACCTGCGGGGTGCCGGTGACGAGCTGCAGCAGCGCCTCGGTGAGCACCGGGTTGAGCCGCTGCCAGTGGTGGACGTGGATGGCGGACAGGTCCTCGTGGTCGGCGTCGATGAGCGCCATCCGGCGCTGCACCTGCCCGAGCGCGGTGGACAGCATGGCCTCGGGGAAGCCGGGGTTGGCGCCGCGCAGGAACTCCAGCCAGGGCGCCTCGTGCCCGGCCTCCTCCTTGTTCCTGAACGGGCGCACCGTGGCCCAGTCGTAGCCGGAGGCGGCTCTCAGCCGGTCGAGCCGCTCGGCGTCGTCCCTTCCGAGCGAGGCGTGCCAGAGCCAGACGGGCAGGCCGAGCTGCGGCGGCTGGAAGTCGAACCAGCCCCGGTCGTCGTGCCGGTTCGGCACCAGCATGGTCGGCTTGCCGGCCTCGTCGCCCAGCTCGGCCAGCCAGCGGTCGCTGGTGCTCATCTCCGTCTCGGTCACCCCGGCCTGGACGGCCTTGTCGTACACGATCTCCAGGGGGTCGCGGCCGATGGCGAGCGTGGCGGCGTCGCCGGTCAGCAGGTGGGCGTTGACGGCGGCGACCGCGGCGGCGGCGCCGACGCTGTAGAGGCCGTGCGGCCACTGCCAGCCGTAGGTGCCGCCGTACCAGCGGCCGCCGTGCAGCTCGCCGACCTCTCCGGACAGGCCCACGTTGTCGGGCAGGATCCCGCCGTTGGCCGCCGCCCGGCGCTCCCAGGCGGCGATGTAGCGCAGGGCCCAGTCGCGGTAGCGGTCGTCGCCGTCGTACAGCCAGGCGTTGACGGCCAGGCTGGTCGCGGCCAGGTTCACGGCCACGTCGCCGCGGCCGAGGCGCTCGCTCATGGCGGCGCCCATGCGGGCGGCGTTGCTCGGGTCGCCCAGGTCCTCCCACTCGGCGATGCCGGGCAGGTCGCGCAGCGGCAGGCCGTACGGCCGCATGCTGACCAGGTCTGTGTGGTAGGAGGCCCACTCCCACTGCAGGCCGTAGCGGGGGCCGCCGGCGCCGTTGTGCGGGGCGCGGATGATGTCGTGCTCGGCGTCGTAGTTGGCCGAGCCGGGCAGGTAGAGGTCGGCGAAGCGGCAGGCGCGCTCGCGGAAGCGCTCGTCGCGCGGGTCGGCGGCGCAGATGCCGTAGAACAGCAGCAGCGACTCGCCCTGGTGGAACCAGTCATAGCCGCGCTCGAACTCGTCCACCAGGTAGCCCAGCTCCGTGAGCTGCGTGGTCACGCCCTCCCAGTGGTGCTTGGAGGCGTCCAGCAGGTCGTCGGCGCCGCCCAGCTGGTAGAGCGTGGGCCAGTTGAAGAACGCCTCGTAGAAGTCGTCGGCGCCGTCCCGGTCGGCGGCCGGTCCGTGGTAGACGAGCCGCCCGTCGGGGCCGCAGTAGCGGCGGGCGAAGGCCCGCCAGGCCTCGTCGAGGGCGTCGAACAGCCTGCGTTCGAGCACCGCCCAGGCCGGTGGCACGCCGAGCGGGACGGTTGCCGTGACAGAGGGACCGTCCGCGGGTCCCGGGGATACTGTCCGCATCTTCACCCTTTCGTTGCTCCGGCGGTCAGGCCGCTGATGATGTGCCGTTGCATGAAGACGAAGAAGACCAGCAGCGGCGCGATGGCCAGCAGCAGCGTCGGGAAGACCACCGTGTAGTCGGTGGAGTACTGGCTGACGGCCGCGTAGACGCCGGTGGTCACGGTGTAGAGGCCGCTGCCGGGGCCCAGGATGATCTGCGGGTTCACGAAGTCGTTCCACACCGAGAAGGTGTTGAGGATGACCATCGTGGCGACCGCGGGCCTCATCAGCGGGAAGACGATCTGCCAGAACGTACGCAGCCTGCCCGCCCCGTCCACGGCCGCGGCCTGGTCGAGCACGGCCGGGACGGTGGCGATGTAGCCGGCGTACAGGAAGATCGAGAACGGTAGCGTCAACACGGTCTCGAACAGCACGAACCCCCGGATGGTGCCCATCAGGCCGAGGGTCTTGAGCACGTACACGACGGGGATGACCAGCACCTGGCCCGGGATGAACGTCCCGGCCAGGAAGAACAGCATCAGCACCCGGAAGCGGCGCTTCGGGCTGCGCGCGATCACGTAGGCGGCGGGCGCGGCCAGGACCACCGACAGCACGTTGACCGCCACCACGAACAGCAGCGTGACCGCGTACCCCTTGACCACGTTGAACTGCGGGTTCGTCAGCGCCCTGCCCAGGGGCTCCAATGTGAGGGTCCCCAGGCCGAACGGGTCGGCCAGGATGTCCTGCTGGCCCTTGAACGCGTTGACGGTCAGCACGTACAGGGGGATGAGCATGAAGGCGACGGTCGCCCAGAGGAAGATCCTTCTCACTGGTGCACCGCCAGCTCGCCGCGCCTGCGCAACCTGGTCACCACGAACGCCAGCGCCCCCGTCACCAGCATGAGCAGCACCGACTGCGCGGAGCCGAAGCCGAGGCGGGCGTCGTGGAAGGAGTTCCACAGGATGAGGTAGGCGACGGTCTGCGTCTGCCCGGCCGGGCCGCCCGCCGTCAGCGACACCACCAGGTCGTACGTCTTGAGCAGCGTCACCAGTGACAGCACGATGTTGACGGTCACGGACGGGCCGAGCGCCGGGAGCGTCACGTTCCTGAACACCTGCCAGCGCGTCGCGCCGTCGATGCGCGCCGCCTCGATGAGGGAGTGCGGCACGGCCTGCAGCCCGGCCAGGTAGAGCACCACGTTGACCCCGAACCCGGCCCACACCAGCACCCCGATCATGGTGACCGTGGCCCAGGCCGGATCCGACAGGAACGGCAGCACCTCGCCGCCCCACTTCGTCACCAGGTTGTTGACCGCGCCGTTCGTGCCGAGGATCGCCGACCAGAGGAAGCCGACCACCAGGGCGCTGAGCACGTGCGGATAGAACAGGACGATCCGGAAGAACGTGTTCGCCTTCGAGGCGCCGTTCACCAGGAGGGCGAAGCCGAGGCCGAGCAGGTTGAGCCCGGCCGTGCCCGCGGCGGCGACCAGCAGGGTGACGAGGGCGGCGCGGCGCAGCTCCGGATCGTCGAGGAGGTCGAGGTAGTTGGCGGCGCCGACGAAGGCCGGATCGGCGCTGAAGCCGTCCCAGTCGGTGAGGCTCAGGTAGAGCGCCAGGCCGACCGGGACGATCAGCATCACGGTGTAGAGGACGGTGGCGGGGGCGACCATGATCGTGGTGGCCCACCCGTCGCCGCGCCTTCTCTTCTGGAGGACGGGGGTTTCTGGGATGACTGCGGGTGCTTCCCGGGTGAGCGTCATTTGCGGCCGGCCAGCCAGCGGTCCACGCCCTCGGCCACTTCCTTGGGCGACTTGCCCACGTACAGGCCCTGGACCTCGGTGTTCCAGGCGGCGTTGAAGCCCTTGGGAAGGGTCGCGTCGCCGTACCCCTCGCCCTGCGGGACGCCGGAGGGGGCGCTGTCGAGGATCTGCTGGACCTGCTTCTCCAGCGGGGTGAACTCGCGCTCCACGCCGGCGCGGAAGTTGCCGTCCTGCTTGAGCTGGCTCTTGACCGCCGCCTGGTCGCTGACGAGCCACTGCACCAGCTTGAGCGCGGCGTCCTTGTTCGGGGTGGACTTGAGGATCATGTACGGGGCCGCCATCGTGGCGCCCTGCGGGCCGGGGTACGCCTGGCCCTTGTCGACCGGGGCGGGGAAGACGCCGACCTCGAAGTCCTTCTTGGACTTGGCCTCGGCGGCGGTGAACCAGCTGCCCATCACGTACATGGCGGCCTTGCCGGACAGGAACGAGGTCTCGGCGTCGGCGTACTTCGTGCCCAGGGCGTTCTTGTCGACGTACCCCTTGTCGATCCAGGTGCGGTAGCGCTCCAGGTAGGGCAGCAGCGACTCGCCGGCCTTGAGCTTGCCCGCCTTGACGTCCTGCTGCCAGGTGGGGTGGAGCTGGGCGCGCGACGGGCCGGAGAACTGCAGCAGCTGCAGCCCGGTCAGGAACTCGCCGCCGGTCTGCAGCGGCAGCCACCCGGCCGCCTTGAGCTTGCCCATCGCGGCGTCGAACTCGTCGAGCGTGGTCGGCGGCCGGTCGATCCCGGCCTTGTCGAACGCGCTCTTGTTGTAGAAGACCAGCGACTGCGCCTGCACGCCGACGCCGACCGTGTAGATCCTGCCGCCCAGGCTCGCCTCCTTGGCCAGTGGCGTGTCCTTCGTCCACGGCTGGTCGGTGAGGTCGAGCATCTGCTTGGAGAGCGTCTCGTCCGCCGTCAGCGTCTCGACCACGTCGGGCGCGTTCCCCGCGGCGAGCTGCTGCGGCAGCGTGTCGGCCACGCCCTTGCCGGTCGGCGCCTCGACCTTGACGTCGATGCCGGGATTGGCCTGCTCGAACGGCTTGACCAGGCCGTCCCAGTACGCCTGGGTGAGGTTGGGGGTGATGTTGACCAGCATCCGGACGGTGATCTGGCCGCTCTCGCCCTGCTTGGCCTGCGAATCGCCGGCGAAGCCGCCCCCGCCGCAGCCGGTGAGCAGGAGTAGGCAACCGAGGGCTGTGGGGGCGAGGAATGGATGGGGGGAACGCATCGCACCTCCAAGGGGGCGAGATCTGCGACGCCTTTTAATGGGTCGATACTCGATTAGCGATTATTTAATACGTTGGTCACATACCCTCGTCAAGGGGATATGTGGTGCTACAAATAAGTTTCCAGCGGATGACTGAGTCATAAATACGTTAAGGTGGGGCCGTGGCTGGACGCGATGACGACAAGCGGCTGGTGCTGGGCGAGGAGGAGCGCACCGCCCTGCGCGAGTGGGCCGAAGGGGCCTCCGGAGGGCTGGGGCTGCGCAGCCGGATCGTGCTCGCCTGCGCGGACGGGCTGCCTCGCAAGGAGATCGCCGTCCGGCTCGACGTGAGCCCGGCGACGGTGGCCAAGTGGCGGGCCCGTTTCGTGGAGCGCGGGCTCGACGGGCTGGCGGACGCGCCGCGGCCCGGCCGCCCGCGCAGCGCGGAGCGGCAGGAGGCCGAGCGGGTGATCGCCGCCGCGGCCGACGGCCCCGCCGTGCCCTCGACCCGTACGATGGCGCGGCAGCTCGGGCTGTCGCAGTCGACGGTGGCCCGGATCTGGCAGGAGCAGCAGATCGCGCCGCCCGCCGCCCGGTTGCTGCCCAGGGAGCTCCTGTCCGACCGCGTCTACGCGCTGCTGCGGGGGTGGATCGTCTCGGGGGAGCTGGTGGCGGGGCAGCGGCTGGTGGAGGCGGAGATCGCCCGCCGGGTCGGCACCAGCCAGGCCCCGGCGCGTGAGGCGATCAAGCGGTTGGCGCACGAGGGGCTGGTCATCTCCTATCCCAACCGGGGGAGCTATGTCGCGGAGATCTCGGACGAGCAGGCCCGGGAAGTTCGCGACATCAGGGTGCTGCTGGAGGAGTATGCCGCACGGGGCGCCGCCGTCCGTATCCAGGCCGACACCCTGCGGGAGCTCTCGGCCGACGTGCTGGCCATGCGGCAGGCGGCCCAGGACGGGGACATCGGCGCCTTCCGCGACGCCGACCTGGCCTTCCACCGGCGGGTCTGCGCGGCGTGCGGCAACTCGTTCCTGCTGCGGCTGTGGCGGACCATCGAGTCGAACCTGTGGAGCCTGCACGTGGTGGGCAACCCGCTGTACGACGGGGACTGGACGGCGATGGCGGGCCACCACGACGACCTGGTGGCGGCCCTGGCGGCGGGCGACCCGGACGAGGCCGCCCGCCTCTTCGCCGCCCACGCCCGCGGCGAAGCCTCCCGCACCCGCCCCCGCACCCCACTGGGCCCCGCGGGGGTGGTGCTCAGGCTGACGGAGTGACGTCGTAGGCGCCTCCTCGACGGGTGTCGAAGACGACGACGTTCGGCTCGGGGCGGGAGACCGTGACCGGGCGCCCATGGGACGTCACCGTGACCGGTGCGGCCGTCCGGAGGGTGAGCTTGCGACCCAGGTCCGAGCGGATGCGCCCCCGGGACAGCCCGCCCGCGCTCCACGACAGGTCCACCTCGAAGCCGCCCCGTGCCCGGAAGCCCCGGATCGACCCCGTCGGCCAGGCGGCGGGCAGGGCGGGCAGCAGGTGCACCTGGTCGCCGTGGCTCTGCAGCAGCATCTCCGTGATCCCCGACGTCCCGCCGAAGTTGCCGTCGATCTGGAACGGCGGATGCAGGTCGAACATGTTCGGCGCCGTACGGGCAGGCAGCAGCAGGTTCGACAGCCGCTTGTAGGCCTCGGGCGCGTCCAGCAGCCGCGCCCAGAAGTTGATCTTCCAGGCGAGCGACCACCCCGCCCCCGCCTCGCCCCGCAGCTCCAGGGTGCGCCGGGCGGCGGCGGCCAGGTCGGGCGACAGGCGGGGGTCGATCTGGTGACCGGGGAACAGGCCCCACAGGTGCGAGATGTGGCGGCTGCGGGAGAGCGCGGCGTCCCCCCGGTAGTCCTCCTGCCACTCCTGGATCTGCCCCAGGTGGCCGACCTGGTTCGGGACGAGCCGCGAGCGGGCCTCGGCGGCCTTGGCGCGCATCTCCGCCTCGACCCCCAGGATCTCCGACGCCTCCGAGAAGGCCCCGAACAGGTCCCGCAGGATCTGCATGTCCATCGTGGGTCCGGCGCAGATGCTGACGTTCTCCCCGCCGTCCTCGTGGTGACCGACCTCCGGCGAGTGCGACGGGTTCGTCACCAGGTAGCCGCTCCTGGGATCGGTCTGCAGCGTGTCCAGGAAGAACTCCACCGACCCCTTGATCAGCGGGAAGTGCTCGCGCAGGCGCCGCTCGTCCCCCGTGTAGAGGTAGTGCTCCCAGAGCATCAGGCACAGCCACGCCCCGCCGCTGGGCCACACGCCGTAGAACGCGAAGTCCACTGGCGCCGTCCCGCGCCAGCCGTCGGTGTTGTGGTGCGCCACCCAGCCCTTCGCGCCGTACTGCGTCGCGGCCGTCCTCGCCCCCGTCTCGGCCAGATCCTTGATCAGGTCGAACAGCGGGTCCATGCACTCGATCAGGTTCGCGGGCGCGGCCGGCCAGTAGTTCATCTCGCAGTTGATGTTGATCGTGTACTTCGACTCCCACGCGGGCGTGAGCGAGTCGTTCCAGATGCCCTGCAGGTTGGCGGCGTAGCCGGGCGAGCGGGAGCTGGAGATCAGCAGGTAGCGGCCGAACTGGTAGTACAGAGCGGCCAGCCCGGGGTCGGTGTCGAGCTGCTTGCGCGCGATCCGCTGGTCGGTGGGGAGCGCGGCGGCCTCCGAGGTGCCCAGGTCGATCTCGAGCCGCCCGAAGAGGCGCTGGTGGTCCCGTACGTGCTTGCGCTTCAGCACCTCGTACGGCTGCCCGCACGCCCGCGTGAGATGCCTGCCCGCCACCTCGGCCGGGTCGCCGCCGACGTCCTTGTAGCTGCGGTAGCTGGAGCCCATGGAGATCAGCAGCGTGACCTCGTCCGCCCCCTCGACGATCAGCGTGCCGCCGTCCGTGCGGACCGCGCCGCCCCGGGCCTGCGCCCTGGCCAGGGCGCGGAAGCGGACCTCGCCCTTCAGGCCCTGCGTGTCGGTGCTGACCCCGTCCAGGGCGATCGAGTCGCGGCCGGCGGCGGCGGAGGAGGACGCCTGCGGGCTGGTGAAGGCCGCCTGGAACGTCACCGCGCCGGGCTGGTCGGCCGTGTGACGTACGACGAGGACCTGGTCGGGGTTGCTGGCGAAGACCTCGCGCGTGTGGCGCACGCCGTCCCGCACGTACGTGACCGTGGTGACGGCCCTGGTCAGGTCCAGCTCGCGGCGGTACTCCGTGAACTCGGCCGCGCCCGGGAACGTCAGCGTGAGGTCGCCCAGCACCTGGTACGCCGCCTGCTCGCTGGGCTTGCCGAGGAACTTCTTGTCCGCCAGGTTCTGGGCGGCCTGCCACTTGTCCTCCCAGACCAGCCGCCTGATCTCGGGCAGCGCGGCCAGGGCCTCGGGATTGTCGTAGTCGTGCGGCCCGCCGGCCCAGATGCTGTCCTCGTTGAGCTGCAGGCGCTCGGTGGCCACGCCGCCGAACACCATGGCCCCGAGCCGCCCGCACCCGACCGGCAGCGCCTCCAACCAGGCCGCCGCCGGGCGGTCGTACCAGAGCACGAGCGGGCCGGCAGCCGTGGAGGCGTGCGCGGGAGTTGTCACGAGCAGGGATCCGGCCGCGGCGCCTAAGCCGGTCTTGAGCACGCCTCGTCGTGTGTAGCCGTCGTTGGACACCGTCACTCCTGTTCCAGAACACGGTGGAGGGGGCGCATGGATGCGTACGACCTGTCCGGCTCAGCAGCCGCTCACAGGGACGCCACAAGCGCGGTGAACGTAGGATGTATCTCTACGCTACAACGTCATCCGATGTCCATACCTCCCCCAGATCTAGCCGAAAGATGGGAGCTCTGCTAGGTTGCCGATCATGGAGCAGCTCGGGCGCAGCGGCGTCGGCGTTTCCCGGATCGGCCTCGGCACCGCGCCCCTGGCCGGGCTGTACACCGCGGTCGGCGACGAGCAGGCCGCCGCCACGCTCGAAGCCGCCTGGTCCGCGGGCGTCCGCTACTTCGACGCGGCTCCCCGCTACGGCTCCGGGCTGGCCGAGCGCAGGCTGGGCCGGTTCCTGGCGGGCGTCGACCGGTCCGAGGCGACGGTGAGCACCAAGGTGGGCGCGCTGCTCGACCCCGCCAGGCGCGACTACACCGTGGAGGGCGTCTACGCCTCGCTCGCCGCCAGCCTTGAGCGCTCCGGGCTCGACGCGTTCGACATCCTGCTCATCCACGACCCCGACGACCACTGGGAGGAGGCCGTGCGGCACGCCTACCCGGCGCTCGCGCGGCTGCGCGAGCAGGGCGGGGTGCGGGCCGTCGGAGTCGGCATGACGCAGGCCGAGATGCTGGTCAAGTTCGTGCGGGAGACGGATGTCGACTGCGTGATGGTGGCCGGCCGCTACAGCCTGCTCGACCGCACGGCGGCCGACGAGCTGCTCCCGCTGTGCGCGGAGCGCGGCACCGGGGTGCTGGTGGCGGGGGTGTTCAACGGCGGCATCCTGGCCGACCCGGGGCCCGGCGCGTACTACGACTACGCCCCGGCGCCCGAGCCCGTGCTGAAGCGGGCGCGCGGCCTGGCCGAGCGCTGCGCCGCGTACGACGTGCCGCTCGCGGCGGCCGCGCTCCAGTTCCCCTTGCGGCACCCGGCCGTGACCGGCATCGTGGTCGGCGCCCGCAGCCCCGAGGAGGTGGCCGAGGACCTCACCCTGGCCGCCACCCCGATTCCCGAAGCTCTCTGGACCGAGTTGGACTGAGCCATGACCCGCGCCATGAACCGCATCGACGCCCACCACCACGTCTGGGACCTCGCCGCCCGCCCGCACGGCTGGCTCGACTCCGACCCGATGGCGCCCGTCCGGCGCACGTTCACCCTCGACGACCTCGCCGGGCCCGCCGCGGCGGCCGGGGTGACCGCGACCGTGCTGGTGCAGGTGCTGCCCGACCTGGCGGAGACGCGCGAGTTCCTGTCGCTGGCCGCGAAGTCCGACCTGGTCGCGGGCGTCGTGGGCTGGATCGACCTGACCGCGCCCGACGCCGCCGGCACCCTGGCGGGCCTGCCGGCCGGGCTGGTGGGCGTCCGGCACGGCGTCCAGTCCGAGCCGGACCCCGGCTGGCTCACCCGGCCCGACGTGCGGCGCGGGCTCGCCGCGGTGGCCGCAGCCGGGCTGGCGTACGACCTGCTCACGCTGCCGCACCAGCTCCCCGCCGCCATCGACACCGTGACGGCCATGCCCGAGCTCACGTTCGTGCTCGACCACCTGTCCAAGCCGCCGATCGCCACCGGCGAGCTGGAGCCGTGGCGGACCCGGATCCTGGAGCTGGCCGCCCGCCCGAACGTCTACTGCAAGCTGTCCGGCATGGTCACCGAGGCCGACTGGACGTCCTGGCAGGTGGCCGACCTGCGGCCGTACGCCGAGACCGTCCTGGAGGCGTTCGGGCCCGAGCGGGTGATGTTCGGCTCCGACTGGCCGGTCTGCCTGCTCGCGGCCGGGTACGACCAGGTCGCACAGGCCGCGGACGACCTGTGCGCCGGGTTGTCGGAGGGCGAGCGGGCCGAGGTCTTCGCCGGCACCGCCCGCCGCGCGTATCGACTCCGCTAGGAGACCCACTAGGAGACGCGGAAGGTCGTGCGGTACGTCCGCGACTCCTGCGGGCCCAGCCAGATCATGCTGCCGTCCTCCCGCGCCGCCGCGTCGCCCGACACGTGGTGGGTGGACGGCTCCAGGCCGACCGCGTAGTTGCCCGAGCGCAGGTTCAGCCACTCGAAGAAGTACGGGAACTCCTCCGCCCGCCACTCCACGGTGACCTTCATCCCCAGCCGGTCGTTGGCCACCGCCACCCGGTGCAGCCCGTCCGCGCCGGGGTTGAGCGCGTGCTCGTACACCTGCTCCACGAACCCCGGCGCCGGCCCCGGGAAGGTGACGTGGTCGGCCTTCTGCTCGGCCACGCTGTCGCTCTGCCAGAGCGTCTCGCGGATGTCGGCCTCCAGCCTGGCGCCCTCGTCGAGCAGCGGCCAGCCCAGGTTGATGTGGTACAGGAACATGTGCGGCGCCGGCTCGAACCCGGCGTTGGTGACGGTGTCGACGAGCCGGATCTCGTCGCCGCCCAGGTCGGCCTCGACGCGGCGGACCAGGCGCAGGTTCTCGGCGAACACCGCGGCCTGGCGCACCTCGCCCTCGGCCCACAGCACGCAGCGGTCGCCGTCCCAGCGCTCGCCGTACCCGGTGAGCCGGGCCGGGAGGTTGCCGGCGCGGCCGTGCAGCCCGTGCCGCACCGACTGCCGGGGCGGGTAGCGGTAGGTGTCGGCGGGCACGTCGCCCCCGAACAGCGTGTGGTCCAGCCCGGCGGTGACGATGAGCCCGGAGAACGAGCGCAGCCAGGACAGCCCGTCCTCGTCGGCGTTCTCGTGCAGCCCGGGGTGGCGGAAGCCGGTGGGGGAGCGCCAGCCGAACGAGCGCCCGGCGTGCTCGGCGTGCCCGATGTCCATGCACCTGTCCACCAGCACGTCGAACGCCAGCCCCGAGCCGGTGCGGAACTCCAGCGTCCTGATGCCCCGCTCGACCCCGTCCCCGAGCGTCACCAGCCGGACCCCGCCGGCCGCGCTCAGGTCCCCGGTCAGCTCGGCCAGCCGCCTGCGGTCCGGCGTCATGCCATCACCCACCCTCCGTTGACTTCGATGGTCTGGCCCGTGACGAACGACGCGTCCGGGCCCGCGAGGAACGACACCACGGCCGCCAGCTCGTCGGGCGTGCCGCGCCGCTGGAGCGACTGCCGCTCCAGGACGAACCGGTTGTACGCCTCGGGGTCCTCGTGGATCTCCTCGGCCGCCGTCGGGAACGCGCCGGGCGAGACGCAGTTGACCCGGATCTCGCGCGGGCCCAGCTCGCGCGCCAGCGCCCTGGTCAGCGCCGCCGCCGCGCCCTTGGTGGCCACGTACGCGGCCAGGTCGGACCAGCCGCCGTGCATGGTGATCGAGGCGATGTTGACGATCGCGCCGCCCGAGGTCATCTGCCTGGCCGCGTGCTGGGCCGCCAGCCAGTAGGCCCGCTGGTTGACCGCGTGCACGTCCTCGTACTCGGCCAGCGGCACCTCCAGGAACGGCCTGGCCGGATAGACGGCCGCGTTGTTGACGAGGATGCCGACCGGGCCGAGCCGCGCCGCCGTCTCGGCGAACGCCGACTCGATCGCGGCCGGGTCGCGCAGGTCCGTCTTGAGGTTGAGCGCGCCTTCGAGGGAGCCGGCGTCGAGGTCGAGCGCCGCCACCTGGTGGCCGTCGGCCGCCAGCCGGCGGACGATCGCCCTGCCGAGCGCCCCGGCGGCGCCTGTCACGAGCGCGGTGGTCATCTCCGCCTCCATTCCTTGTGCAGATCCCTGAGCAGGTCGCGAGGCCGGGCGCGGGCCAGCAGCCCGTCGCGGACCAGCGCGGACGACCTCTCCTGCAGGGCGATGTAGCCGGAGAAGCGCGGCCTGATCCAGGCGGCCTCCAAGGTGGCGAGCGTGGGGTCGCCCTGCCAGGCGGCGCGGGCCGCGGGCTGCCCGCCGGTGGCCGGGAACAGCCTCGTCTGCACGGGCTCCGACACCAGGCGGCGCAGGTGGGCGCGGACGGCCTCGCGGATCGATCCGATGCGCCGCCTGGAGACCACGAGCCCGGTGCCGCCGAGCACGCTCCCGGGCGGCTCGCCCGGCCAGGCGGGGGCGTCCGAGAAGGTCAGAGGGTAGGTCACGTAGCCGTACAGCAGAGGGCAGCAGTCCACCCCGCCGGCCGTCATGGTGTCGAGCACGCCGATCGGGTTGAGCAGCGACACGTCGCGATCGGACCGCGCGAGCAGCTCCGACATGAGCTCCAGCGCCCGCGCCCCGGCCGCCTCGTCGAGGAAGTCACCCGAGCACAGCGCGCAGAACATGAGGAACGCGTGCGGCCCGCCCAGGCACAGCGCCATCCGCGCGTCCCGCGCGAACTCCGCCATCTCCGGCCACGTCCTCGGGACCTCGACGCCGGGCCCGGCCGCGCTCACCTGGGTGGCCGCGTCGAGCGGCAGCGCCCACTGGCGGCCCTCCAGGTGGTAGCTCTCGTGGCTCCTGCCGACGAACCGCGTCCGCACCGGCTCGTCGAACAGCTCGTCCATCGGCACCAGCGCGTCCATGGCCGCGCCCAGCCCGGGATGGTCGATCACCAGCACGTCGTACGTCTCGCACAGCTTCGCGATCGGCTCCGACTCGAACCCCTCCAGGGGCTGCCGGTCCCACTCGATCGGCTCCGGCACGTCCCCGTAAGGGTTGCCCCCGGCCAGGTCGAGCCGCGTCAGCTCGTCCAGCGGCGCGTACCCCCGGGGATGGTCCCAGGTCAGTCCTCGCATGCCAGCACGCCCTCCGCCACCAGCTCGGCTGTGCGCTCCGGCGGGTAGCCGAGCTCCGCCAGCAGCTCCCTCGTGTGCTCGCCGACCAGCGGCGCGCCCCGGCGCACCCGCGGCGGGGTGGCGCTGAAGCCGTAGGGGAAGCCGGGCGTGGTGACCGTGCCCTCGGTGCGGTGCTCGTAGGTGACGAACGAGCCGTTGTGCCTGACCTGCGGGTCCGCCACCAGCTCCGCGTACCCGTACACCGGGCCCGCCCACAGGTCGTGGCGGGCGCAGATCTCCAGCCACTCGGCCGTCGTCCGGTCCGGCAGCCGCCCGGCGACCAGCGCGGTGATCTCGTCGCGCCTGGTGTGGCCGTCGGCGTCGCCGTCCATGCCCGCCAGCTCCGGCAGGTCGAGGGCCACCGCGAGCGCGTCCAGCCTGGGCATGCCGAGCGCGAGATAGCCGTCCTTGGTGGCGAACACCCCGTACGGCGCGCGGATGTAGGTGTGTCCGTGCGGCTCGTGCCCGCGCCGCTGCGGCACTCCGCCGACCGTGAAGATCGACAGCTCCTGCATCTGCACGGCGACGGCCGCGTCGAGCATGTTGACGCTCACCCGCTGGCCCTCGCCGGTCCGCTCGCGGTGCAGCAGCGCGGCCAGCGCGCCCTCGAAGGCGCTGTAGGCGGTGATGGCGTCGACCGCGTAGGTGCCCGCGGGCGCGGGTGGGTCGCCGTCGCGGCCGGTGCTCAGCATGGCGCCGCTCATGGCCTGCAGGAGCAGGTCCTGGCCGGGTCTCGACACGTACGGGCCGCTCTCGCCGTACCCGGACATGGAGACGTACACGATGCCGGGGTTGATGCCGCGGATCGTCTCGTAGTCCATGCCCAGCCGCTCGGCCACGCCGGCGCGGTAGTTCTGCAGGAACACGTCGGCCGTCGCGGCGAGCCTGTGCACGATGGCGCGGCCCTCGTCGGACTTGAGGTTGACGGCGAGGCTGCGCTTGTTGCGGTTGAGGGACAGGAACGAGGCGTTGACCTGGTTGCCCGTCGCCCCTCCCGCCGGGGCGTGCCGCTGCCACTCGCCGGTCACCGGCTCCACCTTGACCACGTCCGCGCCCAGGTCGCCCAGCCGCATGGCGGCCAGCGGGCCCGCCATCGCGATGGACAGGTCGACCACGCGGTAGCCGTCCAGGACGCCCATCAGCGCCCCTCGAAGACGGGTTCGCGGCGCTCGGCGAAGGCGGCCCTGCCCTCGGCCGCGTCCTCGGTGGCGAAGCAGACGGTCTGCAGGTCGCGCTCGTACTGGATGGCCTGGTCGAGCGGCATCGAGTAGGCCGCCTTGAGGTTGGCCTTGGCGGTCTGCGCGGCGATCGGCGGGCGCCCGGCGATCGTCGCGGCCAGTTCGAGCGCCGCCGGCACCAGCTTCTCCTGCGGGAACACGTCGGTGACCAGCCCCCAGCTCCGCGCGCGGGCGGCGTCGATCGGGTCGCCGGTGAGCAGCATCGTGGCGGCGTTGCCGGGCCCGACGGAGTGGGCCAGCAGGGCCGACTGGCCGCTGCCGCCGATCCAGCCGAGCTTGATCTCCGGCGCGGCGAACGTGGCCGTCTCCGAGGCCAGGCGGATGTCGCAGGCCAGGGCCAGCTCCAGGCCGCCGCCGTAGGCGTAGCCGTTGACGGCCGCGACGATCGGCTTGCGCAGGGCGCGGACCGCGTCGCCGTAGTCGCCGCGGTTGCGGAACTCCCACGGCGTGGCGTACTCGTCCAGCTCGCGGATGTCGCTGCCGACGCAGAACGAGCGCTCGCCCGCGCCCGTGAGCACCGCGACCCGGATGGCGGGGTCGGCGTCCACCCGGCCCAGGCAGGCGCGCAGCGCGGCGGCCATGTCGGGGGTGATCGCGTTGAGCTTGGCGGGTCTGTTGAGGGTGACGACGGCCACGGGGCCGTCCACGTCGATGAGGACGTCCAAGGTTGGCTCTTTCTGGTTCTTAGCAGCAGAGGCGGATGTGCTGCTCGGCGTCGGCGCGGGCGACCTCGACCACCTCGCGCATGGCCTCCTCGGCCTTGCGGTGGTGCCGTCGCCTGATCGCCAGCGCCACGCGCTCGTGGCCGGGCAGCGTTTCCTTGTTGTGCGCGACCGAACGGGTGTGCACCTGCCGTACGGAGCGCAGGGCGATGCTGATCATGTCGTAGATGTAGAGCAGCAGGTCGTTGTCCGCCGCGGCGAACACCGCCTTGTGGAAGGCCAGGTCGGCCTCGATGAAGGGTTCGGGGTCGTCGGCCGTGGCGTACAGCGCGGCCACGGCCTCGTCGATGCGCTGGACCGCGACCGCGTCCGCCCGCTCGGCCGCCACCCTGGCGGCGCCGGGCTCCAGGGCGACGCGCAGGTCGGCCAGCATCTGGATGTCGCCGGGGCGTGGCTCGGGCTCGAACCGCCAGCTCAGGACGTCGGGGTCGAGCAGGTTCCAGGAGCCGCGCGGGCGCACTCGGGTGCCCGCGCTCCGCCTGGTCTCCAGCAGGCCCTTGCCGGCCAGGACCTTCACGCCCTCCCGGACCGCGGAGCGGCCGACGCCCAGCTCGCCCACCAGGTCTTCCTCGATGGGGATGGACGTGCCGGGAGCGAGCTCGCCCGTGACGATGCGGGGGCCGAGGGCCTGGACCACCTGGGCGTGCCTGTCCCGTTTGGGATCGATTGCCACGCTCCGGACGCTACCGCTCTCGCCCGATTTTTCATAGCATTTCATCCGATGAAGATGACATTTCATCGGATGAAGTGAGGCTCATGACGAAGAGGCTGGGACTGATCCACACCTCCGCGACCCTGGTCGACGTGTTCGCCAAGCTGTGCGCCGAACACCTGCCGGGAGTCGAGACCTTCAACATCGTCGACGACAGCCTGATCAAGAACACCATCGCCGCCGGCCACCTCACCCCCCAGACCGCCCGGCGCGTGGCGGGCCACATCGGCTCCGCGGAGGCGGCCGGAGCCGACCACATCCTCGTGACGTGCTCGTCGATCGGCGCCGCCGTGGAGGCCGCCGAGCCGCTGACGGGCGTGCCGGTGACCAGGGTGGACCGCCCGATGGCCGACCGCGCCGTGGCCCTCGGCCGCCGGATCGGCGTGCTCGCCACCCTGTCCACCACCCTCGACCCCACCGCCGACCTGGTACGCCGCCGCGCCGCCGCCCTGGGCCGGGAGGTCTCGCTGACGGCCAGGGTGTGCGAGGGGGCGTTCGAGGCCCTGATGGGCGGGGACGCCGCCACGCACGACGCGCGGGTGGCCGCGGCGCTGACCGCGCTGGGCGGGGAGGTGGACGTGATCGTGCTGGCCCAGGCGTCGATGGCCCGCGTGGCCGGAACGGCCGAGGCCCCGGTCCCGATCCTGGCCAGCCCGCCGCTCGCGATGGAGCACCTGGCGGGCGTGCTGTGAGCGAGCGGATCGTCGCCACGTACCGGGTGCTCACCCGCCTCCCGCTGGAGCAGGCGGTGAGCGCGGTCGCGGGGGAGCAGAGCACGGGCACTTTCGTCAGCGTGCGCGGCGAGACCGACGAGCTGCGCGCCCGCCACGGCGCCGTGGTGCTGTCCATCGCGGAGACCCCGCTTCCCGTCTCCGAGCCGCTGCCGGGGGCGATCGGGGACGGGCCTCTCACGGCGGGCCTGGTCAAGATCGGTTTTCCGCTGGAGAACACGGGCCCCTCGCTCACGAACCTGCTCCCCGTGGTCGCGGGCAACCTCTACGAGCTGCGCGAGCTGGCCGGGCTCAAGCTGGTGGACCTGGAGCTGCCCGCGGCCTTCGGGGAGGCGTACCTGCCGGCGGGGTTCGCCGTCGAGGGCACCCGGCGGCTGGTCGGCCGCCCCGAAGGGGTGCTGATCGGCACCATCGTCAAGCCGAACGTCGGGCTGCGCCCCGCCGACTACGTGGACCTGGTGCGCGAGCTCGGCCTGGCCGGCGCCGACTTCATCAAGGACGACGAGGTCAACGCCGACTGCCCGCCCGCCCCGCTCCCCGAGCGGATCCGCGCGGTGACGGCCGCCCTCGACGAGGTGGAGCGGCGGACCGGGCGGCGGCCGATGTACGCGTTCAACATCAGCGACGAGCCCGACCGGATGCTGCGCAACCACGACCTGGTGGTGGCCGCCGGGGGCACCTGCGTGATGGCCAACCTCAACATCGTCGGCCTCCCGGCCGTCGCCATGCTGCGCCGGCACGCCCAGGTGCCGATCCACGGCCATGTCACCGGCATCGGGGCGCTGGCCCGCCATCCGGGGCTCGGGATCGGGCACGTGGCCTACCAGAAGCTGGCCCGGCTGGCGGGGGTCGACCAGCTGCACTGCGGCGGGTTCCACAGCAAGTTCTACGTGACCGACGACGAGGTGGCCTCGACGGTGGCGGCGGTCCGGGAGCCGCTGCTCGGCGGCTTCCCCTGCCTGCCCGTGCTGTCGTCCGCCCAGTGGGCCGGCACCGCCCCCGTCGCCCTGGACCGTACGGGGACCGCCGACCTGCTCGTACTGGCCGGGGGCGGCGTGCTCGGCCATCCGGACGGTCCGGCCGCGGGGATCACGAGCATCCGCCAGGCCTGGGCGGCCTCCGTGGCGGGGGTGCCGCTGGACGAGGTGGACGAGCCGGAGTTGCGCGCGGCGCTGAAGCACTTCGGCGGGGTGATCCGCAAGTGACGCGGGCTTGTGGGCGGCCACGACGGGGCCGGTCCGGGGTGGTGCGGCGGGCTTGCGCGCGGCGGGGACGGGGCCGGTCCGGGGCGGTGCGGTCGTGACGCTGTTCGCCTTCGTCGCGGACGACTTCACGGGGGCGACCGACGCGTTGTGGCAGTTCAGGCGGTTCGGGCTGACCGGCTCCCTGGTCACCGACGCGGCCCGCCTGCACGAGGCCGACGACGCGTACGACGTCATCGGCGTCGCCACCACCGCCCGGGCGGCCGCGGACCCGGTGCCGGTGGTGCTGCCCGTCCTCAAGGCCATGGCGGCGCTGAGGCCGCTGGTCATCCAGTACAAGGTCTGCTCGACGTTCGACTCCTCGCCCGCGCACGGGAGCATCGGGGCGGTCATCGCGGCCCTCCACCGGGACGGGCTGGCGCGGGGCCCGGTCCCGGTGCTCGCCGCCCAGCCGGAGCTGGGGCGTTACACCTGGTTCGCGAACCATTTCGTACGCTCGGGCGCCGAGGTCCACCGGCTCGACCGCTACCCGCCCATGCGCGACCACCCGATCACCCCTGCCTCGGAGGCCGACCTCCGGATCCGCCTGGCCGAGCAGGGCGCGGGACCTATCGGCTGGTTGCCCGCGTCGCCCCCGCCGTCGGAGGAGACGTACCGGGCGCTGGGGGAGAACGCCGCCTTCGTGGCGGATGCCCACACCGAGGATCACGTCCGAACCCTCGGCCGCCTGCTGGTCGCCGACGCGAGGAGCCGGGGCGGTCCGCTGTACTGCGTCGGCTCCGGCGGCCTGAGCTACGCCCTCGCCTTCGCCCACGTGGCGGCGGCCGGTGCGGGGAAGCGGCAAGAGATCGAGCCGCTCGGCCCCGCAGCCCCGGTGCTGGTCGTGTCGGGCAGTCGCTCTCCGATCACCGCCCGCCAGATCGACACGGCCGAGCGCGCGGGCTGGCGCGTGCTGGACGCCTCCGCCGGCCTTCGCGGCGGGGGTGCGGCCGCTGGGTCGGGTGGCTCCTTCGCCGGGCTGCTCGCCGAGGTGGCGGAGAGCCTGGGGGAGGGGCGGCACACGATCGTCCAGTCCACCCGGGGCCCGGCCCGGGACCCCGCGATCATCGGTGACCTCCTCGGGCGGGTCGCCTCCGTAGCCGTCCGGGCCGGGCTGGTCGGGCGGCTGGTGGTGGCGGGTGGTGACACCTCGGGCCAGGTCGTGGCCGCCCTCGGCGCCCGCTCCCTGGACGTGGTCGCCGCGCTGGCGCCTGGCGCCCCGGTATGCGTGCTGACCTCGGACGACCCCGCATGCGACGGGCTCGAAGTGGCGCTGAAGGGCGGCCAGGTCGGCGGCGACGACTACTTTTTGGCCGTCGCACGCTGAAGGGGGCGCTTGCCGCGAAGATCCGCTCGAGATCGGGCGGTGTACGACCCACGGAGTACGGACCGTGCCCCTGGCGCACGCCCGCGGGCGCAGCCGGAAACGCCCCTCGCGCCTGACGCACCGAGCCCCCCGCACAGGGCAACGTTGACTCGCAAGGGAACGGCTGCGATCGGTGAGGGAGTGGAAGTCATGATGTATCCGGATCTGCAGGGCAAGGTAGCGCTGGTCACCGGCGGCTCCGGGGGGATCGGGCGGGAGACCGCCCGGGTGCTGGCCGAGCAGGGCATGCGGGTCGTGGTCAACGGGCGCGACCCCGGCGCCATCGAGGCCGCCGTGAAGAGCATCGGCGGCGGGGCGCTCGGCGTGGCCGCCGACACCACCGACTTCGCCGCCGTCGAGGAGATGCGGGTGGAGGTCGAACGCAGGCTCGGACCCGTCGACGTGCTGGCGATCTTCGCGGGTGGCGGGGCCGGGATGCCGCGGCCGATCGACCAGACGAGCGAGGAGGACTGGCACGCCACCATGCACGCCAACCTCACCTCGACGTTCCTGGTCATCAAGGGTTTCCTGCCGCGCATGAGGGAGCGGCGCAGCGGCTCCATCATCACGATGTCGTCGCTGGCGGCCCGCACCCCGACCTCCGCCTCCGTGGCGTACACGGCGGCCAAGGCCGGGATCATCGCGATGACCAAGCAACTGGCGTCCGAGCTCGGCCCCACCGGCATCCGGGTCAACTCGGTCGCCCCTTCGACGATCATGACGGACCGGCTGGAGGAGCGCATGCCGCAGGAGTTCAAGGAGCGCATGCTGGCCGAGCACCCGCTCGGGCGGCTCGGCACCCCGCTCGACGTCGCGAACGTGACCGCCTTCCTCGCCTCCGACGTCTCCTCATGGCTGACCGGGCTCACCATCGACGTCGCGGGCGGCAAGTGGATGCCCTGACGGGCCCGGCTCTCACACCGGGGGTTGTGCGGACAGGATGGCGGTGAGCGCGGCGAGCAGTTCCGCGGTGGGGTCCGCGGCCGGTCCCGTGCTTCGCCAGGCCACGAACCCGTCCGGCCGCACCAGCACCGCGCCCCCCGGCCCGATGCCGTGCCGGGCCGCCGCGTCGGCCGCGGGCATCCCGGCTGTGGCCAGGTCGGCCCCCAACCGCCGGGCGGTCACCGGCGACGGCATCTTGCCTGCCGCCGTCACCCAGTCCTGGCCGTCGTGGCCGGTCAGCAGGACGAAGCCGGCGCCGTACAGGTCGATGGTGGATCGCTCGCCGGCTCCGGCGAGCGGGAGGTGCGGCGCCCTCGTGCCGGGCTCGCCGCACAGGCCGGAGACCTCCACCGGCCCGGCCGGCTCGCTCGCGCCGCCGATCACCGCCGTCGACCGGTACCGGTGTCCCATCATCACGGTCGAGCGGTCCACCGGCCGCTCGTCGTGGGCGGGGCCGTCCCCGGCGGCCAGGCGGGACCGGTACCGCGTGAGCGCCTGCCGCAGGGCGAACTCGGCGACCGGGCGGCGTTCGTCCTGGTACGTGTCGAGCAGCGGCTCCCCGGCGTGACCACGTACGACGGCGGCCAGCTTCCAGGCCAGGTTGTGCGCGTCCTCCACGCCCACGACGCCGCCGAACCCCCCGGTCGGCGGCATCAGGTGCGCCGCGTCGCCGATCAGGAACACGCGCCCCTTCCGGTAGGCGGTCGCCACGGCCGCGCCGACCTCGAACCGCAGGACGGTCCTGGTGGTGCCGGGTATCTGCGGCCGGAGCGCCACCCGCGCCGCCGGCAGGCCGGCCGCGGCACGCACCAGTTCGATGCATTCGTCCTCATCCGGCGCGGCGCCGTCCGGATCGTCCGTGGTGCCGAAGACCCAGCGCTGACCGGTCCGGTCCAGCGCCATAAGGTACGTCCGCTGCCGGGGACGTTCGAGGAAGGCCATGTGCACGGTACGGCCGGCCAGCGCCGGACGCAGGTCGGCGTCGACCATGAGCGTCAGCAGGCGGAAGAAGTCGACCGGCCCGTCCATCGGGATGCCGAGCCCGCTCCGGACCGAGCTGCGCCCGCCGTCGGCCGCGACGAGATACCGGGCCAGGAGCCGGTGCTCGGCGCCGTCGAGATCGCGCAGGCGCGCCTCCACCCCGCCCTCATGCTGGGAGACATCGAGCAGTTCGGTGCCGAACCGGATCCGGGCGCCGAGCTCCCGCGCGCGGGTCCGCAGCAGGTCCTCGACCCGGTTCTGGTCGATGGGCGTGCCCGCGCAGGGGCTGAAGGCGGCGGTCCGCGCGGTGTCGTCCTGCTGATCCACGGGGAGATGCCGAGCGTCGGCCAGCGTTTCCGCGCGGACGGCCACGTATTCGGCCGCACCGGCGAAGTCCACCCGGTTCTCCTGGATTCTGGATTCCAGTCCGACCTGCCGGTAGATCTCCATGAGGCGGGGGACCAGGCTGCGTTGCCTGGGATGGCTCAGCAGGTCGGGGTGGCGCTCCACGAGAGTGCACCGCACGCCGTGGCGGGCCAGGAACAGGGCGCAGGACAACCCGGTCAGGCCGGCCCCGACGACCAGCACCTCGGTGTCGTGGGACCGCGGCATCGGATGACTCCCGTTCGTGTCGGCGTTTGGGTGCCAGGCCGTGGCCTGATCGCGCAGGATCAGGCCACGGTGTGAACTGTCAGTACCAGTACCGCATGGTGCACCTCCTTGATTCGCCGCTGCCGCCCGTCGAGGTCCGACGGACGGATTTCGAGGCCGGAACGGCAGGCCCCGAGGCCAGAGCGGTCAGCTGTCGTGCCGGGCGATCAGCGTTCCCATGTCGTCGAGCGGGGTCATCTCGTCGGTGACGGCCGAGCCGCCCACGGCGGTCAGGCCGGCCGCGCGCAGGTCGGCGAGCACGTCGGCGGGCCGGTGGAGGTGGTAGTCGCATTCCACGGTCTCGGTGGCCACCAGCACGTCGCGGTGGTAGGTGCGGTAGACGCGCCGCACCCACGCCAGGTCCTGCCCGAGCGGCCGGACGGCCGACGACAGGGTGTAGCGGCACTCTCCCTGGCGCGCGCTGCGCATCTCACGCTCGGGATGATCGGGTACGGCCTCGTCGGTCAGCATGTCCATGGCCAGCACGCCATCCGGCGCGAGGTGCTCGGCCAGGCCGGAGAAGAGCGGCAGGCGCGCCCGCGGCGGCACGTCCTGCAGCACGGCGGCCAGGTAGACGTAGTCGAAGCGCCGGCCGAGCCGGAAGCCCGGCGCGGCGCCGTCGAGCACGGTCACCCGGTGCCGCAGGTCCGGCTGCCCGGCCAGCTTGGTCATGAGCACCGTACGCATCCCTGGGGAGGGCTCCAGGCAGTGCACGCTCGCCGCGCGTCCGGCCACCGCCAGGGTCATCCGGCCGGTGCCCGGCCCGATCTCCAGCGCGTGCCCGCCGGGCGGGGCCAGGCCGGCGAAGAAGGAGACCAGCGCCGCCGAGCGCGGGCCCACGTGCAGGTCGTCCCAATGAGCCGCCACCGCTCCGTACGGGTCGGCGGCGGACGAAACGGCGAGTGCCACTTCCTGTCCCCTCTGATGCTTGCTCACCGTGGCGGGATGACCCCGGCCTGCTCGGCGCGGCGCAGATACTCGTCGGTGGTGTTCGCCACGGGGAAGGGCAGATCCGGCACGTCGACCCCCAGCGCGGCGCAGAGCGGCTCCCAGCCACGCGACGGCTCGAACTCGATGAGCCGGCCGGGCGGCACGGCCTGGCGAACCTCGTCCAGATGGGCGCGGTAAACGCCCATGGCGTGATCGCGATCCCCGAATCGCCCGGAGAACGTCCCCCGCCAGACGATCTTCTCGATGACCAGGTCCCGCACGGTCTCTTCGGCTTCCGCGGGCCTGGTGCGGTACAGGGTGCGGCTCATGCTGGCGTACCACGAGGCCGGATCCCGCACGATCAGCAGAACCTTCGCCTCGGGAAAGGCGGCGGCGAGCTCTCGCCAGTAAAATGCCGCCGGCCAGGCAATTGTCGTGGCGAAACCGTTGAGCAGCCTTTTCCAGTCGGGATTTCCGCCGTCGGCGACCCGCAGCCATTCCTGCGCGTGCGCGGGGCTGGCGAAAAGCTCCCTCATGTAATGGCAGGGGCCGAATCCCAAAGTCTCCAACGCCAATCGGACCGAAGAGGTCCCGGTACGCCCGAACGAGGCTCCGACGACCTTCAGCATGCACACCTCCTTCACCGAAGGGCGACCTCGAAACGCTCTATGCTGCGGGCCGTCAGGTTCGGGAAATACGTCGGCGCGCCGCGCGCCCTGATGCCGGGATATCGCTCGGCGATGACGCGGAGCACCACCCGGGTGAAGATGGCGGTAAAGGGTGAGCCGAGGCAGGACTTCGGGCCCCGGCCGAAGCCGAGATGCGGATTGGGATGCCGGTCCAGCAACGCCGTGTCCGGGTCGGGGAAGCGCGCGGGGTCCCGGTTCGCCGCGCCCAGGAGCAGCGTGACCGCCTGCCCCGCGCGCACCGGGCTGCCGCCGACCTCGGTGTCGTGCACGCACGCGCGGGCGACCGCCTGGATCGGGGAGGCGTAGCGGACCATCTCGTCCACCGCGCGGGCGGTGTCGGCCTCGCGGAACCGCTCCAGCCCGGCGGCCCGCTGGTGGAGCAGGGCGACCGCCACCAGCCCGAGCAGCTTGCTGCCGGAGCTGTAGCCGCTGAACAGCAGCCCGCGCACCGTGTTGGCGACGATGTCCGGGGCCACGCCGCCGCCGGCGGCCTGTTTCGCGATGACGCCGACGACGCCGGAGGGCGGCGGACGGTCGAGCCAGTCCTCGACCAGCACGGCCAGCTCCTCCTGCGCGGCCACCACGGCTCGCCCCCGCTCCGGCCACAGCCCGGCGTCCATCCCCGCGACGATGTCGCGGGCGATCCGGCAGGCCCAGGCCGGGTCCGGCATCGGCACGCCGAGATAGGCGGAGGTCGTCGACAGCGCCAGCGGTTCGGCGAATTCCGTGAGGAACTCGAACGACGGACGGCGCGCGAGGACGGCCAGCAGCTCGGTCGTGTGCTGCTCGATCATCCGTTCCAGGGCCTGGTGGTCCTGCGCGCGCAGCGCCTCCATGAACAACCGGCGGACCACGGTGTGCTCCGGCGGGTCCAGGGTCAGCATGTTGATGGCCCGCGGCGGCATCGTCTCGCCGACCCGGCGCCAGTCGGCCGCGAAGTTCGCGCTGTCCTTCAGCACGGCGACGCAATCGTCGTAACGAGTGAAAATCCAGGAGTCAAGTCGGTCGTAGAAAAACGCGGGCCGTTCCCGGCGGAGTTCTTCGTACCAGGGATAGGGGTCGAGAAGGAGTTGGGGAGAGGCGAGGACGATAATGGGGTCGTGGTCCACAATTTCTGCCAAGAGGCCCCTCTAACCGGCTGGCAGGCCTAATCAGACTCAAGCTCTCTAGAGAGATGATCCCTCGCAACCGGTTCGCTGTAAAGGCGTCAACTCGAGATAACACTGTGAATCCGCTCGGTGAGTAAACCGGTGCCCACGGTGATGCTCTGACGCTTTTCGCGTGCCGTTCCCGGGTGTAGGAGGATGGCCGGATGGATTTCCAGCCGATCGAGCGGGCCGCCGACGCGTTCCAGCGGCCGGTGAGCCCCGACCGCATCCAGGCCGTGTGCCGCCGCGTCTTCGGGCGGGATGCCCGGTCCGCCGTCGAGTTGGGGCTCGGGGCGTACAACAGCACCTATCGCGTCACCGTGGAGGGCCGGGCGCGGCCGGTGGTCGTGCGGTTCGCGCCGGAGCCCGCCGCGCAGTTCGGCTCCGAGCGGGAGCTGATGCGCAACGAGTACGCCACCGTGCCGTACCTCGCCGTCATCGCCCCGCTGATGCCGCGGGTCATCGCGGCGGACTGGTCGCACGAGCTGATCGGCCGCGACTACCTCGTGCAGACCTTCCTCGACGGGGTGCCGGCGCCGGAGGGGCTGGGGGACTACCCGCGCGCGGCCCGTACGACGTTCTTCCGTCAGTTGGGGGAGATCGCCCGCGGCGTCCACGCGGTACGCGGACCGGCGTTCGGGCCGGTCGCCGGCGGCGGGCACGTCTCCTGGAGCGCGGCCGTGCTCGCCTCCCTGGAGGACATCGCGGCCGACCTCGACCGATGCGCCCTGGACGCGGCCGACGTCCGCGAGGCCGCCGCCCTGGCGGCGGAGCGCTGCGCCGTGCTCGACGAGATCACCGAGCCCCGCCTGCTCGCCGGCGACCTGTGGACGGTCAACGTCATGATCGCCCGAGGCGCCCCCGAGCCGCTGATCACCGGCGTGCTCGACCTGGACCGCACCTCGTGGGGCGACCCGGCCGCGGACTGGACCATCCGCATGGCCTCGGCCAGGCGGGACGAGCGGGTGGCGTTCTGGGACGCGTACGGGGAGCCGGACCCCGGGCCGGCCGCGACCTGGCGTTCCCTGATCTATGAGGTGCGCCATCTCGGGGCGGTGCGGCTGGAGCGCCACCGCCTGGGCAACCACGACGGCGTCAGGCACTCTTATGAGGCCGTCGCCAAGGTGCTGTCCGAACTCACTTGACGATGAGAAGCGCCGTGAAGTGGATCACTTTGCGTAGTCGTCAATTTATGTCCGGATTTCGTGACACAAGACGCCTGGATGGCCCGGTAATGAACGTCTAAAGTGACACGTTTTCGCAGGTCAGAGTGGTTGTGGTAAGAGGTCGTGTCGGTCTTGTCGATCTATTGCGAGTGACCTTACCGTTATGTCGGACGGTTTCTGACTGTTACATCTTTGCTTATATTCTGCGCGTTGATCGCCATCTCGTGGCAACTGGTTTTTCAGCTGCGGGACGGGTTTTCGTTGCGGGGACGCCACTCCGGCCGGACGTGCGCGCCCCCCGTCAGCGCGAACGGAGAGTAATGGGCAAGTACCTGCTCCGCAGGTTGGCAATAAACGTGATCCTGGTCGCCATAGCGGCGAGTCTCGCGTACATGCTCGCGGCCACCACCATGAACCCGCGAGCCGCGTATGAGGCCCGCCAGCCTCCCATCGCCGAGTCGGTCATCGACTCCACGCTCGACGCCTACAACCTGAACGACAAGGTTCCGGTGCTTGTGCGGTACGGGACCTGGGCGAAGGGCGTCATCACGGGAGACTTCGGCAAAACCTGGAACGGAGGTTCGGTCAACCAGGAGATGGGCCGCCGGATCATGGTCAGCCTGCGGCTGCTGCTCATCGGCACGCTGGTGGGCTTCGCCGTCGGGGTGGCGTTCGGCGCGATCTCGGCGGTGAAACAGTACAAGTTCAGCGACCGGTTGATCGGTGTGAGCTCCTTCGTGATCATGGCGATCCCGGTGTTCGTGCTGGCCACGGTGCTGGCCATCGCGACGTACAGCCTCAATGACGGGCTCGGGTTCACGCTGATCGAGTACACCGGCGAGTACAACCCGAAGCTCGTGGGCTGGGACCAGTTCCTCAACCGGCTGAACCATCTGATCCTGCCCACGATCTCGCTCAGCCTGGGCTCGATCGCGTTCTACAGCCGCATCCAGCGCAACATGATGCTCGACGTGCTGGGCCAGGACTTCGTCCGCACGGCCATGGCCAAGGGCCTGCGGCGCAGGACCGCGCTGATCAAGCACGCGCTGCGCACCTCGCTGATCCCCTCGGCCACGTACTTCGCGTTCGCGTTCGGCACGCTGTTCACCGGGGCCACCTTCACCGAGAAGATCTTCAACTGGCACGGCATGGGCGCCTGGCTGGTCGACTCGATCAACCAGAACGACGTCAACTCCGTCGCGGCGGTGACCTTCTTCGCCGCGGTGTGTGTCCTGTTCGCCGCGTTCCTGTCCGACGTGCTGGTGGCGGCCCTCGATCCTCGGGTGCGGGTGAGCTGAGATGCGTTCGAAAGTCGTCCTCCGGCGCCTGTTCCGCAACAAGCAGGCCCGTTACGGCATAGCCGCCATGGTCCTGCTGGTCCTGCTGGCGTACGTCGGCCCCTTCATCGGCGCGTACGACTGGACGGACAAGGACTTCATGGCCTTCCTGTCGGCCCCCGACGCCGACCACTGGTGGGGCACCACCTCGATCGGCCAGGACATGTACGCGGTCACGCTCCGTGGCATGCAGAAGTCGATCATCGTCGGTCTGCTGGTCGCGCTGATCGCCACCGGCCTGGCCGCGGTGGTCGGAGCGTTCGCCGGATATTTCGGCGGCTGGGCGGACAAGCTGCTCATGTGGGGTGTGGACCTGCTGCTGGTCCTGCCCAGCTTCCTGATCATCGCGATCATCTCGCCGAGGTTGAAGGGCGGCTCCTGGTTCTGGTTCGTGGTGCTGCTCGCCGCGTTCTCCTGGATGATCACCTCCAGGGTGGTGCGCAGCATGACGCTCTCGCTCCGCGAGCGGGAGTACGTCCTGGCCGCCGTCTACATGGGCATCCCGCGCTGGAAGATCATCTTCCGGCACATCGTCCCCAACCTGTCCTCCTTGCTGATCATCGACGCCACGCTCAACGTCAGCGGCGCGATCATCGGCGAGGCGGCGCTGTCCTTCTTCGGCTTCGGCATCCAGCCGCCGGACGTCTCGCTCGGCACGCTGATCGCGGAGGGCTCGCGCAACGCCACCGGTTACCCGTGGCTGTTCGTCTTTCCGGCCGGCCTGCTGGTGGCCATGGTGCTCGCCGTGAACCTGATCGGCGACGGCCTGCGCGACGCACTCGACCCGGGGAGCAACTCGTGAGCATCTTGGAGGTCAAGGACCTCACCGTCACCTTCCCCGGCGGCATCGAGGCCGTGCGCGGCGTCAGCTACGAGGTCGAGCGCGGCGAGGTGCTCGGCATCGTCGGCGAGTCCGGCTCCGGCAAGTCCGTGACCTCGCTCGCGGTCATGGGCCTGCTGCCGCGCAACGCCGTGGTCAGCGGCTCGGCCAAGCTGCACGGCCGCGAGCTGCTCGGCATGGACGAGGACGAGCTGATCAAGGTGCGCGGCAAGGCGATCAGCATGATCTTCCAGGATCCGCTGTCGGCGTTCACGCCCGTCTACACGATCGGCGACCAGATCGCCGAGGCCGTGCGCGTCCACCAGAAGATGGCCAAGGACAAGGCCGCCAAGCGGGCCGTCGAGCTGCTCGACCTGGTCGGCATCCCGAACCCGGACCTGCGGGCCAAGGCGTTCCCGCACGAGTTCTCGGGAGGCATGCGCCAGCGGGCGATGATCGCCATGGCCATCGCCAACGACCCCGACCTGCTGATCTGCGACGAGCCGACGACCGCGCTCGACGTGACCATCCAGGCGCAGGTGCTGGAGGTGCTCAAGACCGCGCAGCGGGAGACGGGCGCCGGCATCGTGATGATCACCCATGACCTGGGCGTCATCGCGGGCATGGCCGACCGGGTGCTGGTCATGTACGCGGGCCGGCCGGTCGAGCAGGGCCCCGTGGACGACATCTACTACCGGCCGCGGATGCCGTACACGATGGGCCTGCTCGCCTCGATCCCCAGGGTCGACGGCGAGGAGGGGCCGCTCGTGCCGATCGAGGGCAACCCGCCGTCGCCGTCGGCGCTGCCGCCGGGCTGCCCCTTCGCGCCGCGCTGCCCGATGAAGGTGGACATGTGCGACGACGAGGAGCCGCCGCTGACGCCTTTCGGCGGCAGCCGCCACGTGGCGTGCATCCGCTCGCACGAGATCGAGCACAAGGGCCTGACCGGGCCCGACGTGTTCCCCGTGCCGGTCATCCCGCCGAGTGACGTGGTACGCGTGCCGCGCGCCGAGCGCGCCACGGTGCTCGAGCTCGACGACATGATCAGGCACTACCCGCTGATGAAGGGCGCGGTCTTCAAGCGCCGCGTCGGCACCGTGTTCGCGGTCGACGGCATCAGCCTCGACATAGCCGAGGGCGAGACTCTGGCCCTGGTCGGGGAGTCCGGTTGCGGCAAGACGACCACGCTGCAGCAGATCATGCAGCTCCAGCCGCCGCAGGGCGGGCGGGTCGTGGTGCTCGGCAAGGACAGCGCCAAGCTGGACAAGGCCGCCCGCAAGGAGCTCCGGGGCGACCTGCAGATCGTCTTCCAGGACCCGATGGCCGCGCTCGACCCGCGCATGCCGGTCGGCGACATCATCGCCGAGCCGCTGCGCGCGCACGGCAGGAAGAACGCCTCGGCCCGGGTGGCGGAGCTGCTCCAGCTCGTCGGGCTCTCGCCCGAGCACGCCGAACGCTATCCGAGCCAGTTCTCCGGCGGCCAGCGTCAGCGCATCGGCATCGCCCGCGCGCTCGCGCTGGAGCCGAAGCTGCTGGTGCTGGACGAGCCGGTGTCCGCGCTCGACGTGTCCATCCAGGCAGGCGTGATCAACCTGCTGGAGGAGCTCAAGAACAGGCTGGGCCTGTCCTACCTGTTCGTGGCCCACGACCTGGCCGTGGTCAGGCACCTCGCCGACCGTGTCGCCGTCATGTACCTGGGCAGGATCGCCGAGATCGGGACGGTCGAGAACGTCTATGACCGTCCCGCGCACCCGTACACGCAGGCGCTGCTGTCGGCGATCCCCTTGCCCGACCCCGAGATGGAGCGCACGCGCGTGCGCATCCTGCTCGAAGGCGACCTGCCCAGCCCGGCCGACCCGCCGTCTGGCTGCAGGTTCCGCACTCGCTGTCCGAAGTTCGCCCAGCTCGGCGAGGCGGAGCGGCGGCGGTGCGTAGAAGAGGAGCCCTCGGTTGCCCGGCTCGCGAACGCCGTGGATCACGGCGCCGCCTGCCACTACGCGGAGGAGATCGAGGTCATCACGGCCTCGGACAATCAGGAGGAAGAGTGAAGGTTCGATACCGGGCGGCGGCAGGGCTCGCTGTCCTGGCGATGGCCGTGGCGGCTTGCGGCGGCGGTGGCAGCGAGAGCAAGAAGCCGAGCGCCGAGCAGTCGCAGCAGGCCCAGCAGCAGATGGCGGAGACCCCGGCCATCAGCATCAACCCGGTGCCGTACGCGCAGGTCAAGGACGGCGGCACGTTGACCCTGGCGGTCGGCCAGTGGCCGAGCCAGTGGAACGGCAACCACGTCGACGGCAACCAGGCCGACACGGCGGACATGCTCGACGTGTTCATGCCCCAGCTGATGATGGCCGACGCTGAGGCCAACTTCACGCCGAACAAGGACTACGTCACCGACGTCAAGAACGAGACGGTGGGCGGCAAGCAGGTCGTCACCTACACGCTCAACGACAAGGCCGTGTGGTCGGACGGCACGCCGATCACGTGGAAGGACCTCGAGGCCGCCTGGAAGATCAACAACGGCAAGGACAAGAAGTACAAGCCGGCTTCCACGGACGGCTGGGACAAGATCGAGTCGGTGACGAAGGGCGCCACGGACAAGGTCGCCGTCATCACCTTCTCCAAGCCGTACCTCGAGTGGCAGGGCCTGTTCAACCGGGGCACCACGCACCTCTTCCCCGCCTCGCACATGCTCGACCCCGAGAAGTACGAGAAGGACTACCTGCAGAAGATCCCGGTCACCTCGGGCCCCTTCAAGGTCGAGAAGATCGACGAGGGCACCAAGACGCTCACGCTCGTGCGTGACGACAAGTGGTGGGGCCAGAAGCCCAAGCTCGACAAGGTGATCTTCCGCACGATCGAGACGCCCGCCGCCGAGGTGAACGCCTTCGCCAACGGCGAGCTCGACGAGGTCGCGATCCAGGCGGGCAACCCGGCCGACCTCAAGCGGGCCAAGGAGGTCCCCGGCGCGGACGTCCGCAAGTCGCTCAGCCCGAACTGGCGGCACATCACCGTCAACAACCAGAGCGAGTTCCTGAAGGACAAGAACGTCCGGCACGCCGTCGCGTACGCGATCAACCGTGAGGTGATCACGCAGTCCGACCTGAAGGACATGGACTGGCCGATCCAGACGCTCGGCAACCACGTCTTCATGAACAACCACAAGGCCTACGTCGACAACTCCGGCGACATCGGCAAGTACAACCTGGACAAGGCCAAGCAGCTGCTGGACGCGGCCGGCTGGAAGCAGGAGGGCGAGTACCGCAAGAAGGACGGCAAGGAGTTCGACCTGACCTTCGTCATCCCCGCGGGCGTGCCGACCGCTAAGACGGAGGGCGAGCTCACCCAGGCCATGCTCAAGGAGGCCGGGATCAAGATCGAGATCCGCCCGGTCCCCGATGACAAGTTCTTCACGGACTACATCATCAAGGGCGACTTCGACCTGGTGCCGTTCTCCTGGATCGGCACGCCGCTGCCGCTCGGCGGCCTGCCGCAGATCTACAAGACCGGCTCCGAGAGCAACTTCCCCAAGAGCAACGACCCGGAGCTCGACAAGGCCATCGAGGCCGTGGGGAACGAGACGGACCAGACCAAGGCGAATGAGCTGGCGAACGCCGCCGACAAGATGATCTGGGACCTGGTGCACACCATCCCGCTGTACCAGCGCCCCGAGATCAAGGTGGTCAAGAAGACGGTCGCCAACTACGGCGCCCGCGGCTACGCGTACATCGACTGGACGTCGGTCGGCTTCACCGGCTGATCCCCGCCCTCGCCACGGAACCCCCGGCCGCTCCTCCGGCCGGGGGTTTCCCGTTTTATCCGGATTTATCCGGCGAACTCCCGCAGCGTCATGGGCGGGCGGCCGCCGTAACGCTTGATGCTCTCGGTGACCCGGTACAGCGGGTGGTCGCCGGAGCCGATGAGGCGGAAGATCGCCCACAGGTGTGTCAGGTGATCGACCGTGTACGGGTCGCCGTAGACGCCCAGCGCCCGCGCCTCCCACTCCTCGGGCGGCAGATCGGCGTACGAGAGCCCGAGCGCGTCCGCCGCCTCCCCGATCGTCGTCATCTGCCCGGTCACCAGGCACACCGGGTCGGCCGGCCCGGGGTCGAGCAGGAGCCCGGCGGCGACCCTGGCCACGTCCTCGCCCGCGACCAGCGGGATCCGCGTGTCGCGCGGCCCCAGCGGGAGCGCCAGCGTGCCGCCCGAGGCGGCGACGGACAGGTTCTCGAAGAAGACCGCGGCCCGCAGGTGCACCGCGCCCACCCCGGCCCAGTCGAACACCTGCTCCGCCACCCAGTGCCGGCGCATCCGCGGCGTGAGGGCCTCGGGGGAGGCGTCGAGCTGCGACACCTCGACCACGCGCGCCACGCCCTCCTCCCTGGCCGCGGCGGCGAACACGCCGGTGGCGTCGAGCAGCCCGGCCGTCACCGGATAGGTGAAGAACGCCCTGCTGATCCCGCGCATGGCGGGCCGCACCGACGCGATCTCCCTGAGGTCGCCGACCACCACCTCCGCCCCGAGCTTGCGCAGCTCCTCGGCCCGGTGGTCGTCAGAGTGCACGAAGGCGCGCACCGCCTGGCCGCGCTCCAGCAGCAGGTTCGCGACGTGCCGGCCGGTCGAGCCCTGCGGGCCGCCGGCCGCTCCCGTGACCAGGATCATCACGCCTCCTTCCCGGGCAGGGAGAGGGTGAACAGGCCGAGCCGCTCCAGGTCGCGCAGGAGCGGCCCGGCGGGGAAGGCCTCGGCCGGGCCGTACACGCCGGGGCTCCCCGGGTTCGCGGCCAGGCGGACAGCGGCCTCCACCGAGGCCAGCGCGCTCATGCGCCACAGGTCGCGCCCGCTGACCTGCCCGGCCCCGCCGCCGCCGTCGGCGGTGATCACCTGCGCGGCCACCGTGAACGCGGAGCCCGCCCGCGTCCCGGCGTCCGCGTCCTCGCTGGTGAACACCTGCTCCTCCTGGAAGGTGTCCGCCGTGAGCTGCGCCTCGACCCGGCGCGTGCGTACGTGCCTGGGGACGGTGACGACCTCGGAGAACGGGACGGGGGCGATCATCGTGCGCGGGCCGAGCGGCGGCGGGAACGGGAAGACGGCGTTACGCGGCTCGACGTAGCCGATGTGCTGCTCACCGTCCGCGTAGGTGATCCGCCGGGTGTCGGCGAACAGCAACTCGGCGGTCTGCTTCGCGCCCGTCGTCAGCCGCCAGCCGGACACCGCGTAGGCGGTGATCACCCGTTCGATGTCCGTCAGGCCGTCGGCCACGGCGGCGGCGAGCAGGTCGCCCGTCCCGCCGTAGAAGCTCATCGCCGTGACCATGGTGATGCCCGCTCTCCTCGCGGGCTCTGGCATGGCGTCGAACATCCACTTCGTGTGGTGCTGCTCCAGGGCGTGGTCCACGTAGTGGCAGCCGCCCTCGGCCGCCGCCGTGGCGACGGGCTTGCCGGTGTGCGTGAACGGGCCCGCGCAGTGGATCAGCACGGCCGCCTGCTCCGCGAGCTCGCGCAGCGCGGCGGGGTCGTCCAGCGGGGCCTGGTGGAAGGGCGCCCCGCCGAGCTCGTCGGACAGGGCCTTGAGCGCTCCGCCGTCGCGACCGGCCAGGATGACCTCCTTGCCGCGGGCGCGGAGCTCCGCGGCCACCAGTCGCCCGGTGTGACCGGTGGCGCCGTAGACGGCGATGTGCGGTGAGGACGAGGGGGACACGACTCACCTCCATGTTTCATACTGGCGGTACGTAACTGTTTCTTCGAAGTTACGTACCGCGAGTATGCAGGTCAAGGGGAGCACGATGATCCGCCGTACCCAGGCAGAGCGATCGGACGAGACGACGGGGCGGCTGGTGCGGGCCGCGCGGGAGCTGTTCGGGGCCCATGGTTACGCGCTCACGTCGATCGACGCGGTGGCCGCCGCGGCCGGGGTGACCAAGGGGGCGGCCTACCACCACTTCGACGGAAAAGTCGCGCTGTTTCGGGCGGCGTTCGTGGGGGAGCAGGAGGAGGTCGCCGCCGCCCTGGAGTGGGCCGCCCTGTCGGAGTCCGACCCGTGGGCGGCGCTGCGGCGCGGCTGCCGCACCTTCCTCGAGCGCTGCCTCGATCCTGGGTTCCGGCAGATCGTGCTGCTCGACGCGCCGTCGGTGCTGGGCTGGGAGGCGGTCCGCGAGATCGAGTACGGTCACACGCTGCGGGTCCTGCTCGACGGGCTCCGGCTGGCAACGGCGGACGGGCAGGCGGCCGACGGCGGTCTGCCCATCCGTGCGCAGCTGGTCTTCGGCGCGTTGTGCGAAGGTGGCATGCTGCTGGCTCGGTCCGCCGACCCGGCGGCCGACCTGCCGCGGATCGCCGCGGAGGCCGACCGCTTCCTGGCGGCGCTCAGACCGTGATCAGCCGTGCGAGTCGGTGTGCCGAGCCTTGGCGAAGGTCTCGCAGGCCGGGCCGTTCGGCCCGCCGACGCGTACGGAGTTGAAGAAGTCGCGGAACGAGCTGAAGAAGTTGCCCTTCCCGCCGGCCACGGTCACGGCGGAGCAGCCGTCGTAGTTCGCCTCCGAGTAGAGGTGGATGGTCGAGCCCGTGCGGTTCCAGTCGGACTTCGCGCGGTCGGCCATGTTCAGGGCGGCCAGGTCCGGGGTGTTGCTCTGGATCTGGACGATGTCGCCCGTGCCGTCCAGGCCGGAGAACAGGCAGTAGTAGTTGGCGGGGCAACGGTCATAGCCGTCGGCCGCCTGCGCGGGCACGGCCGTCAGTGCCAGGGCCGCGGCGGCGATCGGTAATGCCAGAATGTGAAGCTTCTTGCCCAATGTTCCTCCATTGGTGAAACTTTCTTTCGGATCGAACATACAGGGCGGGATCTTGTCAGGAAAGAGGGTTCGCCAACGCCGCTTCGCGTCCCTCTCGCGACCTGCCCCGGCCCGGATGCCCCCAGAGGTCGCCGGAAGGCGCTTTCCTCTGCGTGTGTGGCATCACGCGCGGTAAAACCGCGGTGGAGGTTTCACGCAGGTCCCATCGCCCGGAGGCCGCGGATGAACAGCTCCAGGTGGCGCCGGGCGAGCGCGTGCTTGGCCGCGTCCGGGAGCGGCCCGGGGAGGGGGCGGGAGATCTGTACGAGCATGGTCGTGATGTCCATGAACGTGACGCCCTCCGGGAGGGTGCCCGCCGCGTGGGCGCCGGAGATCATCCGGCGGATGGTGCGGGCGGACTCCTCGCGTACGGGCGACAGCACCGGATCGTTGGCCGGGTCCACCGCGTCGAGCAGGGCCGGGAGCACGGCCGAGACCCGCAGTTCGAGTGCCTCCCGCAGGTAGCGCGCCAGCGCCTGGAACGGATCTCGCTCCCCCTCGGCCGCCGCCTTGGCCACGGCGGCGGTCCTGGTCAGGGCGTCGAGCGCGACCGCGCGCAGCAGGGCGTCGCGGTCGGGGAAGCGGCGGTAGAGCGTGGCGCTGCCGACCCCGGCGCGGCGGGCGATGTCGTCGAGCGGGACGTCGGGGCCGCGCTCGGCGACCATGTCGCGGGCGGCGAGCAGGATCTGCTCCAGGTTGCGCCGTGCGTCGGCCCGCATGGGCTTGGCCATCACACTCACCAGCATATGGGGGAAAACTCCCCGGTTGGGGTTGTGCCGGTCGTGGAGTCGTGCCAGATTTAAGTGGGGAGTTTTTCCCCGGTTATTGAGAGGGGCAGATCATGAGCAGTCAGGAGCAGGTCCTCGACCTCGTTCGCCGCTGGGCGCGGGCCGAGCTGGACGGCGACGCGGACGCCTTCGGCGACCTTCTCGGCGAGGACTTCGCGGGCATCGGTCCCGTGGGGTTCAAGCTGGACAAACAGCAGTGGGCCGACCGGCATCGGGGCGATCTGAAGAACCATCACTTCGAGATCCTCGACCCGCGGGTGCGCCTTCACGACGACGTCGCGATCGTGCACGGCGTGCAGGAGCAGCGCACGTCGGTCAGGGGGCACGAGGTCAACGACTTGTTCCGGGTGACCCTGGTCGCCGTCAGGCAGGGCGAGTGCTGGGTGATCGCCAACCTCCAGCTCAGCGGCCCGCTCCAGGACCTGTCCGCGCTGCCGCCGTTCGCCCGTCCGCGAGGGTGAAACTTTCACCCTGTCCCCGCTGGTGAGGAGGATGGCCGCGGGCTGGGTCTGGGCGGCCGGGCGGGGGTGTTCTAGAGTGTTGGGAGCGCTCCCAAGCCTCTGGACGTGCCATGAGCAGCAGACAGTGGGCGATCAAGGCGGCCGTGCCGCTGCTCGTCGCCGCCGGACTGGTCGTTCCCCGGGCGCTCGCCGCCCCCTATCAGGACCCGAGCCTGCCCGTGCCCACCCGGGTGGCCGACCTCATGTCCAGGATGACGCTGGACGAGAAGCTCGGCCAGATGACCCAGGCCGAACGCGGCTCGGTCGGCAACTCCGACGTCACCGCGTACCGGCTCGGCTCGGTGCTGTCGGGCGGCGGCTCCGCGCCGTCGCCCAACACGGCCACGTCCTGGGCGGACATGTACGACGGGTACCAGAACGCGGCCCTGGCCACGCCGCTCGGCATCCCCATCCTCTACGGCGCGGACGCCGTGCACGGCCACAACAACGTCGTCGGCGCCACGATCTTCCCGCACAACATCGGCCTCGGCGCCACCCGGGATCCCGCCCTGGTCGAGCGCGTCGGCCGGGCCGTGGCCGAGGAGGTGTCGGGCACCGGCGTCGACTGGGACTTCGCCCCCTGCCTGTGCGTGGCCCGCAACGACCGGTGGGGCCGCACGTACGAGTCCTTCGGCGAGACGCCGGAGCTGACCTCGTCGATGGCCACGATCGTCACAGGCCTGCAGGGCGCCACGCTGAACGGCCCCGCGTCCGTGCTCGCCACCGCCAAGCACTACGTCGGCGACGGCGGCACCGCTGGTGGCGTCGACCAGGGGGACACCCAGCTGTCCGAGGCCGATCTGCGGGCGATCCACCTGCCGCCGTTCAGGGCTGCGGTGGAGCGCGGGGTGGGCTCGGTGATGATCTCGTTCAGCAGCTGGAACGGCGCCAGGCTGCACGGACACCAGTACCTGATCACCACGGTGCTCAAGGGCGAGCTGGGCTTCTCCGGGTTCGTGGTCTCCGACTGGAACGGCATCGACCAGATCGACGGCGCCACCGGCACGTCCGCGCTCGACGTGCGCACCGCCGTGAACGCGGGCGTCGACATGGTGATGGTCCCCACGGCCTGGCGCCAGTTCATCGACCTGCTGCGGGCCGAGGTGCAGGCCGGCCGGGTGACCACGGCCAGGATCGACGACGCGGTGCGGCGCGTCCTGACCAAGAAGTTCGAGCTCGGCCTGTTCGAGAAGCCGCTGACGGACCGCTCGTACACCTCGACCGTGGGCAGTGCGGCGCACCGCGCGCTGGCCCGCGAGGCGGTGGCCAAGTCGCAGGTCGTGCTGAAGAACGCCGGGAACGTGCTGCCGCTCGCCCGCGGCGGCAAGATCTTCGTGGCCGGCAGGAGCGCGGACGACATCGGCCACCAGAGCGGCGGCTGGACGATCTCCTGGCAGGGCTCGTCCGGCAACATCACCCCGGGCACCACCATCCTGGAGGGCATCAGGAACGGCGCGGGCTCCGGCACGACCGTCACCTACAGCCAGAACGGCACCGGCATCGACTCCTCCTACCGCGTCGCCGTCGCGGTGGTCGGCGAGACGCCGTACGCAGAGGGCCAGGGCGACCGGCCCGGCGGGCTCGGCCTGGACGCCGCTGACCTCAACACCATCGCGAACCTGCGCGCGTCCGGCGTCCCGGTCGTCGTGGTGCTGGTCTCGGGGCGCCCTCTCGACATCGCCTCCCAGCTGTCCGGCTGGAACGCGCTGGTGGCCGCCTGGCTGCCGGGCACGGAGGGGCAGGGGGTGGCGGACGTGCTGTTCGGGGCCGTCCAGCCGACCGGTAAGCTGCCCATGACGTGGATGAGCAGCGCGTCCCAGCAGCCGATCAACTCGGGGGACGGGAAGACGCCGCTGTTCCCGTACGGGTTCGGGCTGACGTACGCGCAGGGGGACTCCAGCCCGCCCACCGCGCCAGGCACGCCGGCCGCCTCCGCGGTCACCTCGTCGTCGGCGACCCTGACGTGGGCCGCGTCCAGCGACGACGTGGCGGTGGCCGGGTACGACGTGGTCCGCGTACAGGGCTCGACGGAGACGACGGTGACCACGAGCACGACGGCCTCGGCCACCGTCACGGGGCTGGCGGCGGGCACTTCGTACACCTTCGCCGTGTACGCCAGGGACGCGGCGGGCAACCGCTCGCCGCGTTCTGGGACGGTGAGCGTGACGACGGGCGGCGCTCAGGCGGGCGGCTGCACGGCCACCGCGACCGTGCAGAGCCAGTGGAGCACCGGGTACGTCATCCAGGTCACCGTGACCAACACCGGCTCCACGACCCTGGCCGGCTGGACCGTCACCTTCACGGTGCCGCCCGGGCACACGATCGTCGGGGGGTGGAACGTCACGATGACCACGTCCGGCCAGGCCGTCACCGCCCGCAACGCCGCGCACAACGGCTCGCTCGCCCCGGGGGCCAGCACGTCGTTCGGCTTCCAGGGCAGCCGCCCGGACGGCGACAACCGCCTGCCGTCCGGCTATGCCTGCGGGTGACGGCGGGGCCGCCCGGCCCCGCCGCCACCCGGTCACGGTCAGCGGTCGACGTGCAGCCGGTCGAACTCGACCGCCGGTGTGCTGCCGGCGAAGTTGCGGTCGACCTCGGCGCGCTCGGCGGCGCTCGGGTTCGCGTTGGTGCAGCTCACGGGTGCGCTCGACCCTGACATCAGGTCGGAGCACAGCCCGGTGCGCCGGTCGGGCAGGCCCAGGATGTGGCCGATCTCGTGGGTGGAGATGCGCAGCGGGTTGTAGCCCTGCGCGGTGGCCTGCCTGCCGATCCAGATGGTGCCGCGGCCCAGGCTGGTGGGCAGCGCGCGCGGCCAGCCGTTGTCGGCGTACACCACGAAGTCGGCGGGTGTTCCCTGGACGAGCCGGACGTTGACGACGCCGGCGTTCCAGACCTGGGCCGCCTGGTTCACCGTGGACACGAACTCGGCCGCCCTGCTCGCGTCGTACCTGACGACCCTGACCAGGGCCGCGGCCTGCGCGGGCGCGGTGACCAGCAGGAACGTGAGACCGAGTAAGAGGGAGAGCGCGAGACGAAGGGGTCTTGGCACGGGGCCTCCTCCGGGAGTTGGGGGTGCCGCCACGGTATGCATGCCGTCCGCCCCGGGAGACGTACCAGATTGCCCCTATCGCGGTGATATGGCGGGGCCCCTCAGCGGTCGCGGAGAACGGCCCCACCAAAACTGTCAGTGGCCGAACGCATACTCAGAGCATGCAGGATGAGCCTCTCGAACTCGGCGAGATCGCCACCCCCACCTGGAACGTTCACAACGACAAGATGGCGGAGGTCGGCTTCCTGACCATCGCCAGGCGGCTGCCCTCACTCGTGGCGCAGGCGATGCGCATGTCCTGGGGCGCGAGCCGGCGCGACACCCTGGCCACGATCACGCTCAACCTCCTCGGCGGCGTCTTCACGGCCTTCGGCCTGCTGGCGACCACCGGCGTCCTGACCGCCCTCTTCAGCGAGGGCCCGACCCCCGACCGCGTGCTGGCCGCGCTGCCCAGCCTCGTCCTGGTCGGCGCCGCGGCCGTGCTGCGCACGACGGTTCAGGCGGGCGCGGGCTGGGCGGAGGCACGCCTCACCCCGCAGATCACCCGGCTGACGGAGGAGCGCCTGTACGGGCTGACCAGCCGGGTGGAGCTCGTGGCCTACGACGACCCGGAGTTCCACGACGCCTTGGAACGTGCCAGAGCCCGGGGCGTGGGCGTGGCCGGCTGGGTGGTGTCGTCGGCCATCGACGTGGTCACGGCCGCGGTCGGCATCGCGGCCGCGACCGGCGTGCTCGGCCTGCTCCATCCGGTGCTCCTGCCGCTGCTGCTGCTCGCCGTCCTGCCCGACGCCTGGGCGGCGGTCCGCAGCGCGCGCATGAGCTACGCGACCATGTACGGCCTCATCCCGGCCCGCCGCCGAAAGTGGATCATCGCGGAGCTGCTGGCCGAGCGCGATCCGGCGGCCGAGGTGCGCTCGTTCACCATGCGCGGCTTCCTGCTGCGCATGTACGACGCGGTGGCCACGGCCGAGCAGGACGTCCTGCTGCAACTGGCCAGACGCCAGACCGTCGCCCGGCTCGTCGGCGAGGCTCTCGGCGGCCTCGGCTCCGCCCTCGTCTACGTCGCCCTCGGCCTGCTCCTGGCGGTGGCCGCCATCCCGCTGGCGGTGGCGGGCACCGCGGTCCTGGCGATCAGATCGGCGCAGAGCTCGCTGAGCGGTTTCCTGTACGCCACCAACAGCCTCTACGAGCAGGGCCTCTACTTCACCGACTTCCTGGAGTTCTGCGAGGACGCCGAGCGCCGCCTGATCGGCCCCCGCCCGGCCGCGGCCCCGGACGGCTTCGACCACATCACGGCCTCCGGCATCACCTTCACCTACCCCGGCTCCGAGGAGCCCGCCCTGCGCGAGGTGTCGATCGAGATCAAACGCGGCGAGGTCATCGCCTTCGT